>NZ_JAMZBE010000008.1:0-46757 GCF_024158645.1 Halomonas sp. 707B3 | reverse complement strand
GCCGTTCACTCTGTTGATGCCCGCCGATGCACCCGCGTGGTACAACGCCACGCTGATCTCGCTGGCGGTGAATATCGTCTTGCTGATCGTGGTGTCGCTGTTTACGCGCATCTCCGAGGGCGAGCGCTCGGCGGCGGAAGCCTGCTCGGTGGATGCGGTCATCCGCTCGAAACGCCTACCGCTGGAAGCCGCTACGGCGGGGGATTTTCCCGCTCACCTGGCCCAGGCGCTGGGCGATGAAGCCGCCAGCCGCGAAGTGGACCGCGCCCTGAAAGCGCTCAACCTGACCCCGCAAGAGCGCCGTCCCTATGCGCTGCGCCGTTTACGCGACCGCATTCAAGCCAACTTATCAGGGCTCATGGGGCCGTCGGTGGCGCGGGATATTGTGGATAGATACCTGCCCTACCGCCACGACGATGCTCCTGTTACCGACGACATCCACTTTGTAGAGAGCCGCTTAGAAGCCTACCGCTCGCGCCTCACCGGGCTTGCCAGAGAACTCGACGGGCTGCGCCGCCACCACCGTCAAACCCTGGCCTATCTGCCGGTGGGGCTGTGCGTTTTGGGCGACGACGATGAGCTTCTGATGTGGAACCAAGCGCTCTCCCAGCTCTCTGGCATCAGCGGCGAAAGCGTGATCGGCTCCCGGCGCGACAGCCTGCCCCCGCCCTGGCCCACGCTGCTGGGCAGCGTGCTGAATGCCAGCCAAACGCCGCTGTACAAACAGGCGGTCACGCTGCACGGCAAAGACTACTTTTTGACGCTGCACAAAGCGGTGCTCAGCGGCCACGATAGTCGTGGCGGCAGCGTCATTCTGGTAGAGGATCACACCGAGATGAAATGGCTGGAAGAGGAGCTAGTGCACGCCGCGCGGCTCGCCTCCATTGGCCAGCTCGCCGCTGGTGTAGCCCACGAGATTGGCAACCCGATTACCGGCATCTCATCGCTGGCGCAAAACCTGCGCTACGACACCGAAGACCCGGCGTTGCTGGAAACCGCCGACCAAATTCAGCAGCTCACTCAGCGGGTGACTAAAATCGTCAACTCCCTGGTGGGGTTTGCCCATGGCGGACGGCCCGCACTACCGCTTCCCGCCGCGCCAGCATCGCTGAAAACGGTCAGCGAAGATGCGCTGCACTTGATCCATTTAGCCCGCTCAGGCGAGGATGTCACCTTTACCAACG
This sequence comes from Halomonas sp. 707B3, assembly GCF_024158645.1. NCBI lineage: Bacteria > Pseudomonadati > Pseudomonadota > Gammaproteobacteria > Oceanospirillales > Halomonadaceae > Halomonas > Halomonas sp. 707B3. The sequence goes on along the minus strand of NZ_JAMZBE010000008.1, from coordinate 45,573 downwards.
CCTGCCCAAGTGACATTGTGGTGCGCGGTGATGCACAGCGCCTGACCCAAGTCATGGTAAATTTACTGAGCAACGCCAAGGACGCCTGCCAGCCACAGGGTACGGTACGTATTGAGGCAGGCACCCAGGCCAGCCACGCTTGGTGGCGCGTCGTCGATGACGGCCATGGGATTGATCCCAGCGTTAAACACCGCCTGTTCGAACCGTTCACCACCACCAAACCGGCGGGTGAAGGCACCGGACTTGGGTTATCGTTGGCGTATCAAATTATCAATGAGCACCAAGGCAAAATAGAGGTCGCTTCACCACCTCCCGGAAAGCCTCGCGGCACGGCCATTACGCTATGGCTACCGCTTTACCAACAGGATGATCACTTGCCCCATGCCCAGGATACTGATTGTTGAAGATGAAGCGATTATTCGCAGCGCGCTAAAGCGCTTACTGGAACGTCATCACTACAGCGTCAGCGAAGCGGCCAGCGCCGAAGAGGCCCGCACGCAGCCGCTCAGCGACTTTGACCTCATCATCAGCGACCTGCGCCTGCCGGGGGAGCCGGGCACGACGCTCATTGAGCTAGCGGCCCCCGCCCCGGTACTGATCATGACCAGCTACGCCAGCATGCGTTCGGCGGTGGATGCGCTCAAGCAGGGCGCCGTTGATTATGTCGCCAAGCCCTTCGACCACACCGAGCTACTGGAAACCGTCGAGCGTATTCTGCACAAGCAGTCGATGCAGCAGGGCACGCCGCCGGATGTCACCGACGAGGGCGGCGGCCGTCAAACCATGATTGGTGACTGTACCGCCATGCAGGAGGTGTACACGCGCATCCGCAAAACCGCGCCTGCGGACGTCACCGTGCTCATCCAAGGCGAATCAGGCACTGGCAAGGAGCTGGTCGCGCGCGCCATCCATCAGCAGAGCAAGCGCGCCAAAGCGCCGCTGATTTGCGTGAACTGCGCGGCGATTCCCGAAACGCTGATCGAATCCGAGCTGTTTGGTCACGAAAAAGGCGCCTTTACCGGCGCCAGCGCTGCGCGCACCGGCTTGGTCGAAGCCGCCGACGGCGGCACGCTCTTTCTGGATGAGATTGGCGAGCTGCCCCTGGACGCCCAGGCGCGATTGCTGCGGGTACTGCAAGAGGGCGAAATCCGCAAAATTGGCTCCGTGGAAACCCGCCATGTGAATGTTCGGCTGATTGCCGCCACTCACCGCGACCTGCGCGCGCTTTCCAAAAGCGGCGAGTTCCGGCTTGATTTGTACTACCGGCTGAACGTGATGCAGATTGCCCTGCCACCGCTGCGCGAGCGCGAAGACGACGTACTCAAAATCGCCGACATCCTGCTGGAAAAGGCCTGCAAGCGCCACGAACGCCCCGGGCTGCGGCTCTCTAGAGCGGCTCGTCAGGACCTACGCGACTACCCCTGGCCCGGTAACGTGCGCGAGCTTGAAAATGCTCTGGAGCGCGGAGTTATTCTCGCCGAAGGGCATTTGATTCACCCCGATGATTTGGGACTTGGCCCGGTGACTAACCGACCTCACCCACCTGCCGTTAACCCTGTGGCTTCCACAAATGACGATGCCACGACTGCCGACGAAGACGACCTTTCCCTGGAAGATTACTTCCAGCACTTTGTGCTAGAGCACCAGGACCAAATGAGCGAAACCGAGCTGGCACAAAAGCTGGGCATTAGTCGCAAAAATTTATGGGAGCGTCGCCAACGTTTGGGCATCCCACGTAAAAAGACCGCCCGCCGTCAAAGCTAGCTCATTGCTAGCTTTAACAAGGACGCTAGCCCTTAGCCGTAAGACTAACGTCTAATAGATTGATTTTCATAAGAAATATCCAAAAACCGTTACCCAGGCGCTGTTACCTTCCCACACAACGAAGCGAGCAACAGGGTCAAAAACGGGTAACACTTTCCTTCCCAATTAGTTCCCTGGCCTACCCATAAACCTCCAAACCATTGAAATACATAACGTATCAAATGAGTGGCACGGTGAGTGCAATATTACTAGGCAAGAAGAACAAACTGGGCAGCGCGGTTAGTCGCTAACAAAAACAACATGACACCGCCCCGACCTGAGCCAAAACAAAAACAACAGGGCCAGGTAGAGATAACAGCACTAACAAGAACAATAGGCTTGAATCTCATTACTTGCATGCGCAGCACAAGGCCACCAAACGGAGCCATGCAACAAAGCGCAGCGAACAATAACAACAGCCAGCAAGTGCCCAAATAAGGACGCGACGTACACAAGGTTCTGCACCCAAACAACAACAATAGCAGCATAGGTGTACACCCCCGGAGCCAATAACAACTCGCCGGGAGAGAAAAGTTCGCGGTTGGATTATTGTTTTGAATACGAGGCGGTCGGGATCAGAGTGGTTCTTATGCCTGCCGACTGCGGTGCGTATTCAGGGCGATGTGCCATCATGAATAAAAACAGCAGCATGGACGCTGATTGTCTGCTTTATAGGGGAGGCTCACGTAGCCTCCCCTTTCCGCGTTTATAGGGCTCGATGTTGTGGTCTTCTAGCAAACCTCTCCTCGGCGCTTTGCAAGCCAGAAGGGGTCGGATACACTCAATCCCTTACCGTCCTCCATACGGTTACGTTTTCGAACCCGTTTTCGCTACACTGCGAGTCGATATCGCCGCATGCTTAAAGGATTTACCCGTTTATTACATAGCCCGGGAGAGCACTTGAAATCCCTGCTCGATTCCCCAGAGAGCGCCTCTGATGCGCTCAGTCCTCGTATTATTCCGCGCTCCGAGCATCCCGTCTCTCGTCAGCAAATCAGTGAAGCCGCGCTCAAGGTGCTGTACCGCCTCAATGGGGCTGGTTTCGATGCCTATCTTGTCGGTGGCTGCATTCGCGACGCGCTGCTGGGCAAAATGCCGAAAGACTTCGATGTTGCCACCAACGCAACGCCCGAGCAGGTGCGCGACCTATTTCGCAACTCACGCCTGATTGGCCGCCGTTTCCGCATCGTTCACGTGCGCTTTGGCCGCGAAGTCATCGAGGTAACCACCTTCCGTGGTAAACCCCAGGACGAGCACGGCGACCATATCGCTCACCAGTCGGACGATGGCCTACTGCTGCGGGACAACGTGTGGGGCAATATCGAAGAGGACGCGCTGCGCCGTGACTTTACCGTCAATGCGCTCTACTACAATATTGCTGACTTCACGATCCACGACTTTGCCAACGGCGCGCGGGATATTGAGTCGCGCACGCTGCGGCTGATCGGCGACCCTGCGACCCGCTACCGTGAAGACCCGGTACGGATGCTGCGCGCGGTTCGCTTTGCAGCCAAGCTCGACTTCACGATCGAGCCCGCCACCGAAGCGCCGATGTACGACTTGGCGCCGCTGCTGCTGCAAATTCCGCCTGCGCGCCTGTTTGATGAAGTGCTCAAGCTGTTTATGGCGGGCCACGGATTAATCACTTTCCGCCTGCTCAGCCATTACAATCTGTTTGGCATGCTCTTCCCGGAATCAGAAGAAGCCATGGCCGATGCCGCTTGGGCAGAAGAGCTGATTGAACAAGCGTTGACCAATACCGATAAGCGTATTGCTGACGGCCGTCCAGTCACGCCAGCGTTCTTATTAGCAGCTTTTTTATGGGCACCTGTGGCCCATCGCCAAGCGGCGCTTGAGCGCGAAGGTATGCCCGCCGTGCCTGCATTACAAACAGCAGCGCAAGAGGTTGTCTCGCGTCAGCTGCAGCATATTTCGATTCCCAAGCGCTTTGGTATCCCCATGCGCGAAATCTGGGAGCTGCAAGCACGCTTGCCGATGCGCCGGGGCAAACGGGCTTTCCAAACCCGCGAGCATCCGCGCTTCCGTGCTGCTTATGACCTCTTGTTGCTACGTGAACAGGCGGGTGAAATTCCCCGTGGGCTAGGCGACTGGTGGACGGCGTTTCAGAAAGGCGATGAGCACGAACAGCTTCGCCTACTGCAAAAAGTCGGCAGCGACCCTGCCAGCCAAGGTGACCGCCGGCGCAAAAAACGCCGCAAGCCGCGGAAGGCGAACAGTGAATAACGCCGTTCGCAGTTACATCGGCCTTGGTAGCAATTTGGAGAACCCCAAAGGGCAGGTGCAGCAGGCGCTTCAAGAGCTAGCTGCCCTACCCTTGTCTCGGCTGGTGGCTAGCTCGTCACTCTACGCCACTCCCCCCGTAGGCCCTCAAGACCAGCCTGACTTTATCAACGCGGTCGCCTGCCTCGAGACGCATCTTTCGCCTTTGGCACTGCTGGATCAACTGCAGGCGTTGGAGCAGCGCCACCGTCGGCGGCGGCTGCGCCACTGGGGGCCGCGCACGCTGGATTTAGACCTGCTGCTCTACGGTGAACTCACACTTCATCAGCCGCGCTTGACCGTTCCCCATGGGCAGATGCACGCCCGCGCTTTCGTGTTAGTCCCGCTGGAGGAAGTCGCTTCAGCGCTTCAGCAGCCCATCATCCTGCATCAGCAGCCGCTTAATCACTGGCTAACAGCTGTAAATATGAGTGATATTCGGCGCTTAAATGATACCGACGTCACCGCGACTGCTACCATCTGACACAAATCTCGACACCACGCCCTCATTCAGGTAACAATTGCCGGTTACGCCACATCGCGCATGCAGGGACGCTGCGATAATAATGGCCGAGCAAAACAGGCGCGACACAACCCTGCCGCATCGGCCCCATAAAGATTGAATGAGAGCACGCCATGAAAACCGTCACCCTGAGCACTCTGCAGGCGTATAAGCGCGCTGGTGAAACGTTCAGTTGCCTGACTGCTTACGATGCCTCCTTTGCCCATACTGCTAGCGCGGCGGGTATTGATGTCCTACTGGTAGGCGACTCCCTGGGCATGGTTCTACAGGGCCATAGCAGCACCCTCCCAGTGACCATCGACGATATTTGCTACCACACCCGCTGCGCTGCGCGCGGCAAAGGCCACAGCCTGCTAATGGTCGATCTACCGTTTATGAGCAACGCCACCACCGAACGCTTATTGGAGGATGGCGCGGCGCTGATGCGTGCGGGTGCAGAGTTGGTGAAAGTTGAGGGCGAAGCGTGGATGGCCGACGGCATACGCGAACTAACCCGCCGCGGCGTCCCTGTTTGCGCCCACTTAGGCTTAACGCCGCAAACCGTTTACCAGTTGGGCGGTTATAAAGTGCAGGGCCGCGAGGCCGAGCAAGCAGAAAAAATTATTCATGACGCCAAAGTGCTGGTCGAGGCAGGCGCATCGGTCATTTTGCTGGAGTGCGTACCCGCCAGTTTGGGCAAAGCGGTGACCGAGGCGCTGGACGTCCCCGTCATCGGTATTGGCGCAGGCCCGGATACCGACGGCCAGATTCTGGTAATGCACGACGTGCTGGGCGTTACCCACGGCCGCACACCGCGTTTTGTGAAGAACTTTATGGCGGACGCACACTCTATTCAAGGTGCGTTTGAGCAGTACCATGAAGCGGTCAAAACCCGCACGTTTCCCGCTCTGGAACACTGTTTTTAAGTGAGTGACAGCGAATCCCCTATGCGCACTTTGCGAGATATTAACGAGCTACGCGCCACTCTGCGCGACTATCGCCTAAAGGGCCAGCGCATTGCGCTGGTGCCTACCATGGGCAACCTGCACGCTGGGCATTTGGCACTCATTGCGACCGCCCGCCAGCATGCAGATGTGGTCGTCTCCAGTCTGTTTGTTAACCCAATGCAGTTTGGCCCTGGCGAAGATTTAGACGCCTACCCGCGCACGTTTGAAGCTGACCAGCGCCAGCTCACCGAAGCAGGCTGTGACCTTCTGTTTGCCCCCACAGTCAGCGCCCTCTACCCCAACGGGCTGGCAGCTCAAACCCGCGTCCACGTGCCCGAGGTCGGCGAAGGGCTTTGCGGTGGCTCACGCCCTGGGCATTTTGACGGTGTCTCCACCGTAGTGAGCATGCTGTTTAACCTAGTGCAGCCAGACGTCGCCTGCTTTGGTGAAAAGGATTACCAGCAGCTCGCGGTGATCCGCAAACTGGTGGCTGACTTGCACATGCCCATCGAGATTATTGGCGTGCCGATTGTGCGCGCCGACGATGGCTTGGCGCTCTCCTCACGTAATGGCTACCTCAGCGAGCAGGAGCGCGCCAAAGCGCCCACGCTCTACCGTACGCTGTGCGAGCTACGCGATGCGCTGGCCCAAGGCGAATCCGCCGAACAGGTACTACAACGGGGTAAAACCGCGCTGTATGATGCCGGCTTTACGCCGGACTACCTTGAGCTGCGGGATGCCACCCTAAAACCTGTGGCGGCCTCCACGCGCCATGCCGTGCTCTTAGCCGCCGCCAAGCTCGGCCCAGCCCGGCTTATCGACAATCTCAGCGTGCAGCTTCCTAGCGCTGCCACTGACTAGCCCGTCAGGCTAGCTCTTTACCCAGGAGTTTCTATGCATACCATTATGCTCAAAGCCAAGCTGCATATGGCCCGTGTTACCCACGCCGTATTGAACTATGAAGGCTCGTGCGCCATCGACGGCGAACTGCTGGATATGGCCGGCATCCGCGAAAATGAACAGATTCAGATTTATAACGTGGAGAACGGCGAGCGCTTCACCACTTATGCCATTCGTGGCGAAGAGGGGTCACGTTTGATCTCGATCAACGGCGCAGCGGCGCATCTGGCCTCGCCAGGGCACCGCATCATTATTTGCAGCTACGCCCACTACTCAGAAGCCGAACTTGAAAACCATCAGCCTGCGCTGGTGTACCTCCAAGAAGGCAACCACGTTAGCCATACCAGCAACGCCATTCCGGTCCAATTGGCATAAGCTAATCATCTGAGAATGCGTTATTTAACGGGCCGTTGATCGGCCCGTTTTTATTTGCCAAAAAAAGCGTATTGCCGCAATGCACAACCTTCCCCTATGCTGATAGCCAAGCCTGTCAATACACGCTAATAACGATGTTAATAACAACGGATAGGCAGCGACGTCTATCTGCCATAGGAACGATGCAACACTTACTCAAGGAGTTATCGTATGCAAGACGTGGTCATTGTGGCGGCACGCCGCACCGCCGTAGGTAGCTTTGGTGGATCACTCGCTGGTATTCCTGCCAGCGACCTGGGCGCACTAGTGATTAAAGATATTATGGCTTCCACCGGGGTGGCTCCTGCGCAAATCGATGAAGTGCTACTGGGCCAAGTGCTCACCGCAGGCGTCGGCCAAAACCCGGCACGCCAGGCAGCTATTAAAGCGGGCCTACCTGACACCGTACCAGCCATGACGATTAATAAAGTATGTGGCTCGGGCCTTAAAGCACTGCATCTAGCGACCCAAGCCATTCGCTGCGGCGATGCAGAGATTATTCTGGCCGGCGGTCAGGAGAATATGTCTGCCTCTCCCCATATCCTCCCCAATTCCCGTAACGGCCAGCGCATGGGCGACTGGAAAGCCATCGACTCCATGGTTCATGACGGCTTGTGGGACGCGTTCAATAACTATCACATGGGGATCACTGCCGAGAACTTGGCAGAGAAGTACGGCATCACTCGGGAACAGATGGACGAATTTGCCGCTGCTTCCCAGCAGAAAGCAGCCGCTGCCATTAAAGAGGGCAAATTCAAAAGCCAGATCGTGCCGGTGGAAGTGCCCCAGCGTAAAGGCGACCCGGTGGTGTTCGATACCGACGAAAATCCCCGCGAAGTGTCTGCCGAGAAGCTAGGCGGCATGCGCCCCGCGTTCAAGAAAGATGGCGCCGTGACTGCTGGCAACGCCTCGTCGCTAAACGACGGCGCTGCGGTCGTCATGCTCTGCTCGGCAGAAAAAGCTAAAGAACTCGGCCTGGAGCCGCTAGCCCGCATCGCAGCTTACTCCAACGCAGGCGTCGACCCGGCCATTATGGGTATTGGCCCGGCCCCAGCAACACGCCGCTGCTTGGAAAAAGCAGGCTGGAGCTTGGATGACCTAGACCTCGTTGAAGCTAACGAAGCCTTCGCCGCCCAAGCGCTCTCGGTCAACAAAGAGCTTGGCTGGGACACCTCTAAAGTGAACGTGAACGGCGGTGCTATTGCCCTGGGCCACCCCATCGGTGCTTCTGGCTGCCGTGTTCTGGTTACGCTGCTCCACGAGATGATTGCCCGCGACGCCAAAAAAGGCCTCGCTACGCTGTGTATCGGCGGCGGCCAAGGGGTTGCACTGGCGATTGAGCGTCCGTAACACCTCTTAAGCGGAACGTAGAGAGAGTGCCCCCGCCACGCGGGGGCATTTTTTTCACTGGTCTTGCCAAGCCATTAGCGACGCTTCTCCCCCACAATGCGCGAGGGTGTGCGCCATACCAATAGCATCCCCAGCAGAAACAGCCCTGATGCCGCCCACATGTCCATGGGCAGGCTGGTGGTATCAACCACTTGGCCACCTACCATGGCTCCCAGGCCAATCGACATATTAAAGACAAATGCCATCAGCGCCGTAGCGGCTTCCGTATTGGGCGCTGTGCGCAGTATCCAGGTTTGAATACTCACCGATACACTGCCAAAGACCGCGCCCCAGACCATCAGCAGCATAACGCCGCTAATGGGCTGAACACCTAATAGTGGGAATAGCACCACGACCACCAGCAGTAGGCTGGGAATCGCCAGCACCGCACGGTAGGGATGTCGCCCAGCAAAGACACCCGCCGCGATATTGCCCAAAATCCCCGCCGCCCCGTAGAGCAGCAGCAAGCTTCCAACGTGACGCTGGGCAATACCGCTAATCTCCTGAAGGATCGGGCTGATAAAGGTATAAGCGGCAAAGTGGCCAACCACCACAAAGCCCGTGGTCAGCACCGCTACCCGCACGCCACGATTCTTTAGCTGTTGCGCAAGCATCCGTAACCTTACTGGCTCGCGGGGCGGCAGCGGCGGTAGCCAGAACCACAGTGCTAAGGCCGTGATCAGGCTCAAGCCACCCAAGGCACCAAACGCGACTCGCCAGTTGCTTAAATCGCCTAACAGCGTACCCAGCGGCACGCCTAAAACGGAGGCCGCCGCCACCCCGCCAAAAATTATGGTCATGGCTTTAGGCACTTGAGCACTCGGCACTAACCGCGGCGCAATACTGCCCGCAATCGCCCAAAAGCCACCAATGCTGATACCGACCAGCACACGAGCAGCCAACAAAAACACAAAGTTGCTTGCCATGGCTGACAGCACGCTGCCCAGCACCATCACCGCCATCATTAAGGTCAGCATAATTCGGCGATCAAGACGCCCGACCGCAACAGGCAAAAGCGGTGCTGAAAACGCCGCGACAACGCCCGGGACCGTTACCATTAAGCCCGCCATACCGGGCGTTACACCCATTGAATCTGCCACCTGCGATAACAGGCCAATAGGCAACTGCTCCGCAGTGACCAATAAAAAAATGCCGATCATCACGGCGACCACCGCCCACCAACGCGGCGATTCCTGCTGCTCCATGCTGTTTCCTCGATTCCTGGACCTATCAAACGACACCGCCCCCGCAGCCAGAGGCTGCGGGGGCGGTAAGTCGTACGCTGATCGCTACTTAGCTAGCGACATCCTCCTCGGCAGCTGCAAATGCGGCTTTCTCTTCTTCGGTGATCTCTTTGATCGAGAGCTTCACGCGATTGCGGTTGTCGATATCCAGCACTTTCACGATGACATCGTCGCCTTCGTTCAGGAAGTCGCGAACGTTGTTGACGCGCTCCTGGACGATTTGCGAGATATGTACCAGACCATCGGTACCCGGCATGATGTTTACAAAGGCACCGAAGTCAGCGATGCGCACCACTTTGCCTTTGTAGAGCTTGCCGATTTCCGCTTCAGCGGTAATCGCCAGTACGGTATCGATGGCTTTTTTGGCCGCCGCTTTATCTTCTGCGTAGATGCGTACGGTGCCATCGTCGTCGAGGTCGATAGACGCGCCGGTATCTTCGCAAATCTTACGGATGGTCGCGCCGCCTTTACCGATAACATCACGAATCTTATCGGGATCGATTTTGATCGTCGCCATGGACGGTGCGTTTTCAGACACATCGGTACGGCTTTGACTGATCACGGCGTTCATCTGAGCCAGGATACCGATGCGCGCATCGTGGGCCTGCTGCAGCGCGGTCTCCATGATCTCTTCGTTGATGCCTTCGATCTTGATGTCCATCTGCAGGGCGGTCACGCCCTCTTCAGAACCGGCGACTTTAAAGTCCATATCACCCAGGTGGTCTTCATCACCTAGGATATCGGTCAGCACCGCGTAGCCGTCTTCGTCTTTGACGAGGCCCATGGCGATACCCGCCACCGGCGCTTTTAGCGGTACACCCGCATCCATCAGGGCCAGCGACGAACCACATACCGATGCCATGGAGCTAGAGCCGTTGGATTCAGTAATCTCCGACACCACACGAATGGTGTAGGGGAATACGTCTTCAGACGGCAGCATGGCTTGGATACCGCGACGCGCCAAGCGGCCGTGACCGATTTCGCGACGCTTGGGGCCACCCATAAAGCCAGCTTCACCTACCGAGTAGGGAGGGAAGTTGTAGTGAAGCATAAAGCGGTCTTTACGCTCGCCTTCCAGCGACTCAATCAGTTGAGAATCGCGCAGCGTGCCCAGTGTGGCCACGGCAATCGCCTGGGTTTCACCACGGGTAAAGATGGCAGAGCCGTGAGTTTTCGGCAGCACGCCTACTTCAATGGCCAGCGGGCGCACGGTGACGTTATCGCGGCCATCGATACGCGGCTCGCCTTTGACAACGCGTGAACGCACGACACGCTTCTCAAGCGCTGCGAACGCGCCCTTCACGTCATCTTTGCTGAACTTGCCTTCTGCTTCTTCACCTTCAGCGGCCACTAACTGCTCAACGGCCTCGTCTTTCAGCGCAGCCAGCGCGTCCTGGCGAGCCATTTTGTCGGTGATGCGGTACGCTTCGCCCACTTTGGCTTCAAAGGCGTCGGCCATGGCGGTTTTCAGCGCCACGTTCTCAGCCGGAGCCTGCCATTCCCAGCGCGGCTTACCGGCTTCAGCGACCAGTTCTTTAATGGCGTTGACTGCTACCTGCATCTCCTGGTGGCCAAACAGTACCGCCCCCAGCATTTCATCTTCGAGCAGTTCTTGCGCTTCTGATTCCACCATCAGTACGGCGTTTTCCGTACCGGCAACCACCATATCCAATTCAGACGTGGTCAGTTCTTCAACCGTGGGGTTCAGGAAGTAGCCCTGCTCTTCGTTGAAGCCAACGCGGGCAGCGCCAATCGGGCCGTTAAACGGCACGCCAGAAATGCTCAGCGCCGCAGAGGTGCCCAGCATGGCCGCGATATCCGGATCATGATTACGGTCAGTCGACAGAACGGTGCAGATCACCTGCACTTCGTTCATAAACCCTTTGGGAAACAGCGGACGGATCGGACGGTCGATCAAACGCGAGGTCAGGGTCTCTTTTTCAGTCGGGCGACCTTCACGCTTAAAGAAGCCGCCGGGGATTTTACCAACGGCGTAGGTCTTCTCTTGGTAGTGAACCGAGAGCGGGAAAAAGGGCTGGCCTGGGTTGACGTCTTTCTTCGCCACCACCGTACACAGTACGACGGTCTCGTCCATGGTGACCATTACGGCACCTGTGGCTTGGCGAGCGATACGCCCAGTTTCTAGGGTGACGGTGCTACGACCGTATTGAAACGTTTTTTTGACCGGATTCACGGCTACTTCCTTTAACATTAATAGCTACTTGTCTTTTCGCTTGGGTCGTTTTGACTCGCCACCATTCTAGGCGTTGATGCGCCTTACGGCTACCACAAACAAAAAAACGGGCAGCTCACAAGGAGCTGCCCGTTTCGAATCATTGCCGTTAAAAACTTAGCGGCGCAGACCCAGACGCTGAATCAGAGACTGATAGCGCTCGAAATCTTTACGCTTCAGGTAGTCCAGCAGCTTACGACGCTGGTTTACCATGCGGATCAGACCACGACGAGAGTGGTGATCCTGCTTGTTGGTTTTGAAGTGGTCCTGCAGGCCGTTGATGTTAGCGCTCAGCAGTGCAACCTGAACTTCAGGGGAACCGGTGTCGTTGTCGCCGCGGCCGTATTCGTTGACGATCTCGGCCTTTTTCTCAGCGGTTAATGCCATCTGTCTCTCCAGTAAGCAATATGCCTAAAAATGAATGGGTGAGACCACGCATATTTGCAGTCTCAAGCTACTATTTTCCCGCAAATCGCCGCTTCCTTGCAACGTTTTACGAAATGGCGACTGTACTTAACAGCCGCTTGGGCGCTACTTCCTCAGGCCCTTTTACAACGCCAAGGCCGATAAACGTCTCAGCGTAATAAAGTCGTGTTAGCGCATCCGGTGATAACTCACCCGCGGCTAAGTAGGCAGACTGCCCATGGGCAAGACGCCCATAAGAGGCTTCGTCGACACTCAGCGAAGGTAGATGGTCAACCAGCACATCCGCAGGCATTAATTCTGCTTCCCGGCTGGCTTGGTCTGCCAAGGCTTCCAACGCTTCTAGCGTCCACATGGCGTCGCCGTTAAACGGTCCCGTTTTAAGCCTGCGCAGCTGGCTAATGTGGGCACCACAGCCTAGAGCATGGCCAATATCTTCAGCCAACGTGCGGATGTAAGTGCCTTTACTGCAGCTTACTTCCAGCTCGAACGCGGTGCCCTCAAAAGCAAGCAGGCGCGCATCATACACGCTAACCCGCCGCGCTGCACGCTCTACGTGCTTGCCCTCACGGGCCAACTCGTAGAGCTTTTTGCCTTGATGCTTGAGGGCCGAATACATCGGCGGAACTTGCTCAATCTCACCGCGAAACTGCGTTAAGACCGACTCCACCGCCTCAGCCGTGAGTGATGGAACCTCACGCTGCTCAATGATCGTGCCTTCTGCGTCGCCGGTATCGGTGATCACACCCAGCTCGATGCGGGTGCGATACATTTTGTCGGCTTCCAGCAGATGCGCGGAGAACTTGGTGGCCTCCCCTAGGCAAATAGGTAGCAAGCCTGTCGCCATAGGGTCGAGCGTGCCGGTGTGCCCGGCTTTTTGCGCCTCAAAGAGACGGCGCACACGCTGCAGCGCGTGGTTGCTGGAAATGCCTTTCGGCTTATCCAGCAGCAGCACGCCATTCACCGGTAATCCACGACGGCGACGAGCCATTAACGCGTCTCCTCACCTTGCTCTTCACTGCCGCCCTCGTCATCCGCTTGACGAGCACGGTCCGTGGAGACCGCTTCGTCAATCAGCGATGAGAGGTGCTGACCGCGCACCACGCTTTCATCAAAATGAAAGCGCAGCTCTGGGACGTGCCGCAGCTTAATACGCTTGGCAATTTGGCTTCTTAGAAACCCTGAGGCGCGCTTAAGCACTTGCAGGTTCTCCTTGATACGCTCAGGCTCCTGTTCACCCAGCAGGGTGACATAGATATCGGCGTAGCCAAGATCACGGCTAACGGTCGCACCGCTGACCGTGACCGTGCCCAAACGCGGGTCTTTCACTTCGCGTTGGATCAGTACCGCCAGCTCCTTATGGAGCTGGTCGGCTACTCGGTCGGTACGCTTAAATTCGCGCATGCTTGCTCCTCGCGGCCTTACAGGCTGCGCTCGACCTTCACTTGGTCAAAGACTTCGATCTTGTCGCCGACCTGGACATCGTTGTAGTTCTTCACGCCGATGCCACACTCCATACCGTTACGTACTTCTTGTACGTCGTCTTTGAAGCGGCGCAGCGATTCGAGCTCACCTTCGTAGATCACCACGTTGTCGCGCAGAACGCGGATACGCTTGCTGCGTGACACCGTGCCTTCGACGACCATACAACCGGCAACGGCACCAATCTTCGGAGCGCGGAATACGTCGCGAACTTCGGCCACACCGACGATCTCTTCTTTCCACTCGGGCGCGAGCATACCGCTCATCGCCTGCTTCACTTCGTCGATCAGCTGGTAGATAACGCTGTAGTAGCGCAGATCCAGGCCTTCACGCTCGATGATCTCGCGGGCAGCCGCGTCAGCACGTACGTTGAAACCAACCACAATCGCTTCAGATGCCAGCGCCAGGTTGGCGTCAGTTCCGGTAATACCACCCACACCAGAGGAGACCACAGCCACTTGTACTTCTTCAGTGGAGAGCTCTTCCAAGGCGCCTTTGATCGCTTCCAGCGAGCCTTGTACGTCGGCTTTGAGGACGATGTTGACCTTGGCCACTTCGTCTTGGCCCATCTGGCTGAACATGTTCTCCAGCTTGGCCTTCTGCTGACGCGCCAGGCGTACTTCGCGGTATTTACCCTGACGGAAGTTAGCCACTTCGCGGGCTTTCTTCTCATCGGCGACTACCATGAAGTCATCACCGGCATCCGGCGTGCCGTCGAGACCCTGGATCTCTACCGGCATGGCGGGGCCAGCGGTATCGACCTGCTTACCCAGCTCGTTGGTCAGCGCACGTACGCGGCCATAGTGCAGGCCAGCCAGGACGATGTCGCCCTTCTTCAGCGTACCGTTTTGAACCAGCACGGTTGCAACCGGACCGCGACCTTTGTCCAAGCGAGACTCAACAACAACACCTTTACCGGGTGCCGACGGAACGGCTGTCAGCTCAAGTACTTCGGAGGCCAGCTGGATCGCTTCCAGCAGGTCTTCCATACCTTCACCGGTTTTGGCAGACACGTGAACAAACTGCGTGTCACCGCCCCACTCTTCAGAGATAACGCCGTGCTGGGACAGTTCGTTACGAATGCGGTCAAAATCGGCACCCGTTTTATCGATCTTGTTCACAGCAACGACCATGGGAACTTCAGCCGCTTTCGAGTGCTCAATCGCCTCGACGGTCTGAGGCATCACGCCGTCGTCAGCTGCGACCACCAGGATAACCACGTCGGTGGCTTTTGCACCGCGGGCACGCATGGCGGTGAACGCCGCGTGACCAGGGGTATCCAGGAAGGTCACACCGCCGTGGTCATCTTCCACGTGGTAAGCACCGATGTGCTGAGTAATACCGCCCGCTTCGCCAGTGGCGACTTTGGCGCGACGGATATAGTCCAGCAGCGAGGTTTTACCGTGGTCAACGTGACCCATAACGGTCACAACCGGTGAACGGGTGATCTCTTCGCCTTCGTAGGAGATGCCTTCCAGCATTTCCGTTTCCAGCGCGTCGTCTTTCACCAGTTTGACTTTGTGGCCCATCTCTTCCACCACGATGGCCGCTGTATCCTGGTCAATCGTCTGGTTGATGGTTACCGCCGCACCCATGGTGAACATAGCCTTGATGACTTCGTTGGCCTTGATCGACATTTTGTCGGCTAGCTCAGCAACGCTGATGGACTCAGGAATCGAGACTTCACGCACGATCGGCTGAGTCGGCTTCTGGAAGCCGTGCTTGCCGTTGCCGCTCTGGCTTGCGCCACCGCGACGTCCGCCACGGCGTTCGGCACGCTTCACTTTCTTGCCACCGCCACGCTTACGCTCTTCGCGATCGCCACGATCATCGTCGTCATCACGACCTTTCTTCTTCGCAGCTGCCTTTTTGGGCGGTGCGGTACGACGGTCGGTACGGCCTTCTTTCGGCGGTGCAGGCGGCAGATCGTCGCCGGTTGGCGTATCGTCGATCTCAAGCTCAGGCACTTCGATGTCCGGCACTTCCGCCGCTTTTGCTGCTTTTGCCTTGGCCTTCTCTTCTGCTTCTTTACGTGCAGCTTCTTCCGCAGCTTTGGCTTTCGCCGCTACCACTTTTTCTTCCGCTGCACGGGCATCACGCGCTTTGCGCTCTGCTTCAGCTTCGGCCATATCGCCCACTAACTGGCGCGGGCCAGAATGCTTGGGCTCAGGTGCTTTCGGCTTTTCGTCTTCAGCGCTTTTAACGTAGGTTTTCTTCTTGCGAACCTGTACTTCAATCGTTTTACCACGCTCACCGGTTTTGATGCGGCTGCGGGTTTTACGCGTCAACGTAATACGGTTTTTGCTCGGCTCGCTATCACCGCCGCCATGGCTTTTTTTCAAAAAGCTCAGCAACGTCTGCTTGTCGTCTTCAGACACAGCGTCACCTTCAGAAGCATGCTTCAAGCCTGCTTCTTTCATCTGTTCCAATAGGCGGGGCACATCGCGGCCCACTTTTACTGCAAAATCTTTAACTGTCATATCTGACATAGTGACCCTCCTAAACCCGTGACCTGTTTACTGTGTGTTTGAATCCGATGCGTCATCGACTTCAAACCAGGGCGCACGGGCAGTCATGATCAGTGCCGCTGCGCGCGCTTCGTCCAACTCCTCGATATCGACCAGATCGTCGACAGACTGCTCGGCGAGATCTTCCATTGTGACGATACCGCGGCTGGCCAGGATGAAGGCCAAGTGGCGCTCCATGCCGTCCATCTCCAGCAGATCTTCTGCCGGCTGGGCACCGTCTAGCGCTTCTTCCGAGGCAATCGCCATCGTCAGCAGCTCGTCTTTCGCACGTGCACGCAACTCTTCCACCAAATCTTCATCGAACTCTTCGATTTCGAGCATCTCTTCCAGCGGCACGTAGGCAACTTCTTCCAGGGTGGTAAACCCTTCTTCCACCAACAGGCGAGCAACGTCTTCGTCCACACCCAGGTGTTGGACAAAGGAGTCTACCAAGCTGTCGATTTCCTGCTCGCGCTTGGACTCCGCTTCATCTTCAGTCATGACGTTGATACGCCAGCCAGTCAGCTCAGACGCCAAGCGAACGTTCTGGCCACTGCGGCCAATCGCCTGCGCCAGGTTGTCCTGGGCAACCGCTACGTCCATGGCGTGAGCATCTTCGTCCACTAGGATAGACCCCACATCGGCTGGCGCCATGGCGTTAATCACTAGCTGGGCGGGATTATCGTCCCACAGAACGATATCTACACGCTCGTTTTGCAGCTCAGACGATACCGCCTGAACCCGTGAGCCACGCATACCGACGCAGGCACCGACCGGATCAATGCGGCGGTCGTTGGTTTTCACTGCGATCTTGGCACGTGAGCCGGGGTCGCGAGCGGCACCTTTGATTTCAATCAGCTGCTCGGCGATTTCCGGCACTTCAATTTTGAACAGCTCAATGATGAATTCAGGGCAGGTGCGTGAGAGCTGCAGCTGCGCACCGCGAGCGTCCGGGTCAACCTTGACCAGCAGCGCGCGAACACGCTCGTTCATACGGTAGCGCTCGCCATGGATCATTTCGTTACGCGGCAAAAACGCTTCGGCGTTTTCGCCCAGATCAATGATCAGGCCGTCACGGGTGGTCTTTTTCACGATACCCGCGACCAGTTCGCCTTCACGGTCGGCGTATTGACGCACGACTTCGGCGCGCTCGGCTTCACGTACTTTCTGTACGATAACCTGCTTGGCGGTTTGCGCGGCAATACGACCAAACACGGCGTTTTCGATTTTTTGCTCGACAACATCGCCCAGCTTCAGCGGCGGATCGCGCTGCTCGGCAATGGTCTCTTTGATTTCGTAGTCTGGCGTTTCGAATTCGTCATCTTCGACCACGGTCCAGTAGCGGAACGTATCGTAGTCACCGGTGCGGCGATCAATATGAACGCGCACATTGGCTTCTTCGTGCTCAAAACGCTTACGCGACGCGCTGGCCAGCGCGGCTTCTACCGCTTCGAAGATGACATCGCGGGGGACGCCTTTTTCATTAGAGATCGCGTCCACGACCATTAAAATTTCTTTACTCATGCGTTTGCCTCGCCAGAAAACCTGTCCTTTTGTGCATCATCCCGGCGCCTGCCGGAAGCCGCGACCCGTGTTATTCGTCGAACTGCGGGACAACGTGCGCAGAATCGATGCTTTCGATAGGAAAGCAGTACTCTTCGCCTTCCAGTTGCAGCAGCACTTCATCACCCTCGACACCTGCGAGGAGCCCTTGATACTTGCGTCGCCCATCGAAGGCAACGCGCAGCTTCAATGCCACGTGATGGCCTTGATAGCGAATAAAGTGATCCAGGGAGTAGAGGGGACGTGCCATGCCGGGTGACGAGACCTCCAGGCGGTATTCGCCGGGAATGGGGTCTTCCACATCCATAACGGCACTGACTTGACGGCTAATATCAGCGCAGTCTTCCACGCTGACACCGCTCTCGCGCTCGATGTAAATTACCAGCCGCGAATGCTTGCCCTGGGAAATATGGTCGATACCCCATAGCTCGAAGCCCATGGCGGCAACGACAGGTTCGATCAGCGCGTGAAGCGCAGCGTGTTTTGTGGCCACAGACAAAGCTCCTATAGCCGTTGCATCAGGCACCTGGCCAGGAGTCATAAGAAAAGCTAGGTGGCTGATTGGCATTACCTGGGAATGTGTCTCTGGCTACTCGGACAACATCCGCTCGTGAGACACTCTTGGCTCGCAAAAAGCTATTTATAAAAAGCTACTAACAAAAAGCCCCTTCACAGGAAGGGGCTTTTTGAAAGAAACCTGTAGTACCATTTTAGCAACATGTCGCGGTTTTTTCGCTGCCTTGAAGCACAATGTAGAACGCTTTTAGGCTTAAACAGTATTACTAAATAAATGGTAGCGGGGACCGGATTTGAACCGATGACCTTCGGGTTATGAGCCCGACGAGCTACCAGACTGCTCCACCCCGCATCAATCTAGGTCGACGATAATAGACACTTGAAAGGCTTACGTCAAGAACTCATTCCAAGAACTTGTTTCAAAAACTTTTTCAAATGCGTCTTTCGTCTCAGGTGCCAATCCTGACATTCTGGGAAGCTGGTAAACCAGCGAAACAGATGGTGCCGAAGGCGGGACTTGAACCCGCACGACCATACGGTCACTACCCCCTCAAGATAGCGTGTCTACCAATTCCACCACTTCGGCATCAGGGGAGGCTAAAGAAAGCGACATCAAGCGGTTACTCGCTGCTTTCCTCTAGCACTGGCGCGGTATTATCCATACTTGCAGGAGAGTCGTCAAGCGTTGGAATGTTTTGCTGTTGTTCGATCATCTGCGCATCAGGAATACCCGCTTCCGGCGCTTGGCCTGCCTGGGTCGCGAAGTACGCAAGCGCCATGGAGGTGACAAAAAAGCCCGCCGCAAGAATACCCGTTGTGCGGGAGAGGAAATTACCGCTACCCCGCGAGCCAAACACTGTTTGCGACGCACCGCCACCAAAAGCAGCGCCTGCTTCGGCACCCTTACCCTGCTGAAGTAGGATGAGTACAACCAAGGCGACCGCAATCACCACGTGAACCATAAGAATTGCAACTTGCATGGAGTTATCCTGCTGACTGACAAATGGCGTAGAAATCGTCGGTTTTAAGCGAGGCACCGCCCACTAAACCGCCGTCGATGTCCGGCTGGGCGAGCAGCTCAGCCGCGTTACTTGCGTTCATGCTACCGCCGTAAAGCAGTTTCAGCTGCTCGGCAAGCGACGCATCAAACCCTGCCTGATAGGCACGAATGCCTGCCATGACCTCTTGCGCCTGCTCTGGCGTGGCCGTACGGCCGGTACCTATCGCCCACACAGGCTCGTAGGCAATAACGATTTGCAGACGCTGTTCTGGCGCTAAGCGAGCCATGATATAGCCTACTTGGCGCAACACAACGTCCATCGTGCGGCCTGCATCGCGCTCTTCCAGCGTTTCACCCACGCATAGAATAGGCGTCAGCCCAGCATCAAGGGCTGCCAGCAGACGGTCAAACACCTGCTCGTCGCTTTCGCGGTAAAGCTGGCGGCGCTCAGAGTGCCCCACCAACACGTAGGCCACACCAAACTCTTTGAGCATGCTACCGCTCACTTCCCCGGTATGCGCCCCGGAGTGATGAGGATTAAGCGTTTGCGCCCCTAGCTGCAGCGGCGTGTTGCTGAACGCATGGCGCGCAGCGTCTAGATAGGGAAACGGCGGAATGACCACCACGTCGATATTGGCGGGCAGCGCAGCAGAAGCAAACGTTTTGCCAAACGACTCAATCAACGCCGCAGAACCGTTCATTTTCCAGTTACCGGCGATTAATGGCGTACGCATGGATAATCCTCACTCAAGGTGGAGCGAAATGGTATAGGAGCCGCCTTGTCAAGACAACCGCTGTTGCAAGCCCAATGACAGGCACGATGCGCTTTGCCGAGCAAGGACGGCTATGCACGACCCAGCATGCTAGCCGAGTAGCGCCTGCACTTGACCTGCCAGCTTATTGGCTAGGCGATCCACATCCAAATGAGCGCGCCCTTCCACCATTACGCGGATTAATGGCTCGGTGCCGGATGGGCGCAGCAGCACCCGCCCTTGGTCCCCTAATTCAGCCTCCAATGCAGCAACAGCATCCAACAGCGGTTGGGCAGCCATAACCTCTTTGGCATTCGACCCTGCGGGCAAGCGCACATTAACCAGTGATTGCGGCACTTTTTCCAGCCCTTTCAGCAGCGATGGTAACGGCTTTTGCTCCCGCACCATTAACCCCAGCACCTGCAAGGCTGACACAATACCATCGCCGGTCGTTTGTACGTGGCCACAGACAATGTGTCCCGACGCTTCGCCGCCCAGCTCCCAGCCGTTGGCTGCCATCATTTCCATCACGAAGCGGTCGCCTACTTTGGCACGCTGGAACGGGATACCGAGCCGGTCTAATGCCATCCCCAGGCCGAAGTTACTCATCAGCGTGCCGACCACGCCGCCTTCCAGAAGGCCGCGCTCAAAACGGTCACGGGCGATTAAGTACAAAATATCGTCGCCATCGACCTCACGACCATCCGCATCAACGAGCAGTACACGGTCGCCATCGCCATCGAAAGCAATGCCTAAATCCGCCCCTTGCTGAATTACCGCCGCCCGCAGCGCTGCTGGGTGTGTCGATCCCACATGGTGGTTGATATTTAATCCATCTGGCGCGGTGCCAATCACGCTCACTTCCGCCCCTAGCTCGCGAAAAACGCTGGGCGCGATATGGTAAGTGGCACCGTGGGCGCAATCCAATACCACTTTCAGTCCGTGCAGACTAAGTCGATCCGGCAGGGTGGATTTACAGAACTCAATATAGCGGCCTGCGGCATCGTCAATGCGTGCCGCCTTACCTAGCTGCGCCGCATCGGCGGTGGTCAACGGGGCTTCCAGCATCGCTTCAATGCGGTCTTCCACGTCATCCGGCAGCTTTTTGCCTTCTGCGGAGAAAAACTTAATGCCGTTATCGTCAAACGGATTATGAGAAGCTGAAATCACAATGCCCGCATCCGCCCGGAAGGTACGTGTGAGATAAGCGATCCCAGGCGTGGGCATCGGCCCTAACAGGGAAACATCCACACCTGCAGCCGACAGCCCCGCTTCCAGCGCCGACTCAAACATATAGCCGGAAATACGCGTATCTTTACCAATCAATACCCGAGTGCGGCCCTTTTCACGGCGCAGCACCTGCCCAGCGGCCCACCCCAACTTGAGCATAAAGTCAGCAGTAATCGGTGACTGCCCAACGGTACCGCGAATACCGTCAGTGCCAAAATAGCGTCGTGTCATAACGAGAGTTCCTTATCAACGGGCGGCTCACAGCCCTCTTGTAGTACCGCCCAAGCCATATTCACAGCATCCACTGTAGGCCCAACATCATGCACTCGTAGAATGCTCGCCCCACGCTCAACCGCCATAGCCGACAAAGCCAAGCCGCCAGCTAACCGTTCTTCTACCGGACGACCCAGTACTTTGCCAATCATGCTTTTACGTGACATGCCTACCAATATCGGCAGATCAAGCGCGAGCAGCGACTCCATATACTTGAGCAAACGCAGGTTATGCTCGACGGTTTTGCCAAACCCAAAGCCAGGGTCGATCAAAAGACGATGACGGCGCAGCCCTGCCGCTTCACAAGCATCGATACGCTCGGATAAATACGCCGCGACCGCACGCTCTACGGGCTCGCTGTACTCAGGAGAGTGCTGCATGTTCTGCGGCTCGCCCTGGCGGTGCATCAGACACACAGGCAAACCGCTGCTGGCAGCAGCTGCCAGTGCGCCCTCGCGCTCTAGCGCACGCACATCGTTAATCATCCCCGCCCCTAAGGCGCTGGCTTCACGAATCACCGTGGCGCTGCTGGTATCCACCGATACCAACGCATCTAGTTCGCGCACCAGCGCTTCCACTACGGGTGCGACACGGTCTAGCTCTTGCTGCTCAGAAACCGCCATAGCGCCTGGACGGGTCGATTCGCCGCCCACATCAATCAAGGCAGCGCCTTCGGCCAGCATGCGCTCGGCGTGGCGTAGCGCATCGTCTAAGGCAACATGCTGACCACCATCGGAGAACGAATCAGGCGTGACGTTCAAAATACCCATCACCCGTGGAAACGAAAGATCAAGCGTATGGCGCCCACAGCGCAGCTGCAAAGCACTCTCTGCTTGGCGCGAAGGCGATGAAGGGTCAACGTTCGGTGTCATGCTACCGCCTAAAAATAGAAAAGAAACGTAACTGCTATTGGCCCACAGCATAACAAAAAGGCGCCCCAATATGGGACGCCTTTGCTAACACCAGCAGTATGGCTTGATTAAGGACCTGCAGGGCCACCTAGCGGGTCAGATGGACGACGGCGAGGCTCATCGTCATCCTCTTCGCCTTCATCGCTTGACGCGTTAGGCGCTTGGTCATCCGCTTTCGCTTCTGGCTTATCATCGCTGACGCGCATTCCACCACCGGAGGAGTCACCGTCGTTCCAGCCTTCCGGCGGACGCGGGTCACGTCCTTCCATGATGTCTTTAAGCTGGCTGGCGTCGATGGTTTCAAACTTCATCAGCGCTTCTGCCATGGCATCCAGCTTATCGCGGTTGTCATGAAGAATCTGACGCGCCTGCTCGTAACACTCATCGATAATCTTGCGCACTTCTTTATCAAGACGCGTGGTGGTTTCGCCAGATTTCAGCTTACCGCCGCCCTGACCAGGGCCACCGAGGAACTGGTGAGACTCGTCCTCATCGTACATGATCGGGCCCATCTCATCCGAGAGACCCCATTTGGCCACCATGTTGTGAGCCAGCTCAGTGGCACGCTTGATGTCGTTAGATGCACCAGTGGTCACACCGTTAGCACCCAGCGTCATCTCTTCGGCAATACGGCCACCAAACAGCGAGCAGATCTGGCTGATAATTTGCTGGCGCGACAGGCTGTAGCGATCCTCTTCCGGCAGGAACATCGTCACACCCAGCGCGCGGCCACGAGGAATAATCGTCACCTTGTAGACAGGGTCGTGCTCAGGCATGACCAAGCCAATAATCGCGTGGCCTGCTTCGTGATAAGCGGTATTGAGCTTCTCTTTATCGGTCATGACCATGGATTTGCGCTCAGCGCCCATCATGATCTTGTCCTTGGCAAGCTCCAGCTCTTCCATGCTAACCAAACGCTTATTACGACGTGCGGCAAACAGCGCGGCTTCGTTCACTAGGTTGGCAAGATCCGCACCGGAGAAGCCCGGCGTACCGCGTGCGATCAGCAGCGGTTTCACATCATCCGACAGCGGCACTTTGCGCAGGTGAACGCCAAGAATGTGCTCACGACCACGAATGTCGGGTAAGCCAACGGTCACCTGACGATCGAAACGGCCTGGGCGCAACAGTGCCGGGTCAAGAACGTCCGGGCGGTTGGTGGCGGCGATGACAATAATGCCCTCGTTGGCTTCAAAGCCGTCCATTTCCACCAGCAGCTGGTTCAGCGTCTGCTCACGCTCATCATTACCACCACCCATGCCGGTACCGCGCGAGCGGCCAACAGCATCGATTTCGTCGATAAAGATAATGCAGGGCGCCTGCTTCTTGGCCTGCTCGAACATGTCACGAACGCGGGATGCACCCACACCAACGAACATTTCAACGAAGTCAGAGCCTGAAATAGAGAAGAAAGGCACTTTGGCTTCGCCCGCAATGGACTTGGCCAGCAACGTTTTACCGGTACCAGGCGGGCCCACCATCAGTACGCCGCGGGGAATGGTGCCACCCAGGCGTTGGAACTTGGTGGGGTCGCGCAGGAAGTCGACCAGCTCTTCTACTTCCTCCTTCGCTTCGTCGCAGCCTGCGACATCTGCAAAGGTGGTTTTGATCTGATCCTGGGAGAGCAGCTTCGCCTTGGATTTGCCAAAGCTCATCGGGCCGCCTTTACCGCCACCAGCGCCGCCCTGCATTTGGCGCATAAAGAACATAAAGATGGCCAGGATCAGCAGAATCGGGAAGCTGGCAATCAGCAGGCGCGTCCAGATGCTTTGCTGCTCTGGCTCTTTACCCACGACCGTCACGTTATTGCTGAGCAGATCATCCATCAGCTTCGGATCTTCCGCCGCCGGACGAATGGTCTGGAACTGCGAACCATCCGTGCGCTCACCGTTGATGGTATAGCCATCAATCGTGACGCTGCGGACCTGCTGATTTTGCACCTGCTGCACAAACTGGGAGTAGTTAGTGGTTTGTGGTGCGCTTTCCGTACTGAAATTATTGAACACTGTCAGTAGAACGGCCGCGATGACCAACCACAGAATCAGGTTCTTCGCCATATCGTTCAAGGGGCTACCCTCATTACAAGAATCCGTCAGTTAACCGCTAATACTCTGACCTTACACTAGAGCTTAACGTTCAACCATTGCCAAAGCACATTTGGCTTTGGGCCATCTGTGTCACGTTCGTCCAATGTACATAATGTGACACACCTTACGCTTGCCTGTCTGGCAATCGTGGTGATAAATCTTTGCTATAACACTTGCCCATACCACCAGGGCCGAGCCAGCACTGGCTAACCGCGAAAGCCCTCCGCCAAAAAGTAGACTTCTCGGGAGCGCGCCCGAGAGGCATCCGGTTTGCGGGTAACCACGCGGTCAAAACTGCCACGCAGCTCTTTTAGGTAGGCATCAAAGCCTTCCCCCTGGAAGACCTTTACCAAAAACCGCCCTTTGGGCGAGAGCGTTTCACGGGCCAACTCCAACGCCAGCTCGACAAGATACATCGCTTGTGGCTGATCGATGGCTGCCATACCACTCATATTGGGGGCCATGTCCGACATAACAAGGTCTACCGGACGATTTCCCAGGCGCTCAAGAATCGCGTTAAGTACGCTCTCCTCGGTAAAATCGCCCTGAATAAAGTCCACCCCTGCCAGCGCATCCATCTCCAGAATATCAGAGGCGATGACCACGCCCTCTGGCCCGACTTTTTCGGCGGCGATTTGGCTCCATCCACCAGGGGCTGCCCCCAGATCAATGATCGTCATACCATTACGAAACAGTTTATCCTTCTCATCCAGCTCTAGCAGCTTATAGCTCGCCCGGGAGCGGTAGCCATCCTGCCAGCTCTGTTTTACGTACTGGTCGTCAAAATGTTCTTTCTTCCAGTTATTGCTGGTTTTGCTCACTGAATGTTTACGGCTTGGAGGCTTTTGCTGCATGTGGGAATCTGACACTGGAATAAGAGATGGGCGCGTTCACGTGATTGCTTTCACTTAGCGGCATTTCACCGTAAGATGGAACGTTAAGCGCTAACCGGGATACCGCAAGATACCATGAGCTTGTCACAGGCACAAAAGAAAGCATTTCGTAGCATTGGCCACCATTTGAACCCAGTGGTCACCGTTTCTGAGAACGGCGTCTCCGAAAATTTGCTCGCAGAACTCAGCCGCGCGCTCAATGATCACGAGCTGATTAAAGTGAAACTCGCTCTGCCCGAACGGGATGACCGCGCTGCGATGATCAACGAGCTGCTGGCTGACAGCAACGCCGAGCTGGTGCAAACCATTGGCAAAATGGCGCTGCTTTATCGCCGCAACCCAAAGGCTAACCCCAAGCTCTCCAACGTTACCCGCTTCGAGAACCATCACGGGCGGCACTAAAGCACACAGTACTATGCTGACACGGCGCCAAGCGCCGCTAAGCTAAAAGGCCCGAAGCAGCTACCTGCATCGGGCCTTTTTTATGGCGCTATCCGCACAACATTAGAGGTGTTCAACACTCTCAATTTCGTACTCAACGTCGCCGCCGGGCGTTTTCACCACCACCACATCGCCCTCTTCTTTACCAATCAGCGCGCGCGCAATGGGTGAAGTGACCGAAATACGCCCCGCTTTAATGTCGGCTTCATCTTCGCCAACAATGCGATAGGTAACGCTGGCATCACTATCCAGGTTCAAGAGCGACACAGTCACCCCAAAAATCACCTTGCCAGTTTTCGGCAGCTTGGTGACATCAATCACCTGGGCGCCAGAGAGCTTGCTCTCGATTTCCTGAATACGGCCTTCAATAAACCCCTGTTGTTCACGGGCGGCGTGGTACTCGGCGTTCTCCTTTAGGTCGCCGTGTTCACGCGCTTCAGCGATGGCCGCAATCACCTGAGGGCGAGCTTCGCCCTTCAAGTGGTTGAGCTCTTCGCGAAGGCTTTTTTCTCCCGCTACCGTCATCGGGACCTTGTTCATTGACTTGCTCCTGCATGCAGATCCTGAAGGCGCCGCACCGTAATCTCCCTACCGTACTCTAGCGCCATGCAAACAGCATTAGCGCCCGCCAAGGTGGTCGCATAGGGCACCTTGCGCGCGAGAGCAGTACGGCGAATGATCGAAGAGTCGTTAATTGCCTGACGACCTTCGGTAGTGTTCACGATGTAGGCGATTTCGTCGTTCTTCAGCAGATCGACGATATGGGGACGGCCTTCGTAGACTTTATTGACGTGCTCCACGGGTAGCCCAGCGGCTTCAATCGCTGCTGCCGTGCCGCGTGTTGCACAAAGTGTGAAGCCCAATGTTAGCAGAGAACGGGCCACTTCGATAATCCCCTGCTTGTCAGGTTCGCGCACTGACAGGAACGCTTTACGGTCGCCATCCAGCGCTGGGATCGCTTCACCCGCGCCTAGCTGCGCCTTGAAGAAGGCTTCCGCGAAGGTATCGCCGGAGCCCATCACTTCACCGGTGGATTTCATTTCCGGCGAGAGAATCGGGTCAACGCCCTGGAACTTGTTGAACGGGAAGACCGCTTCTTTGACGCTATAGAAGTGCGGCACGATCTCACGTTCGAAGCCCTGCTCGGCCAGCGTCTTACCAGCCATGCAACGCGCGGCAATCTGGGCCAGCGAGGTGCCGATGCACTTGGAAACAAACGGCACAGTACGGGATGCGCGGGGGTTGACCTCGATCACGTAGATCTCGCCATCCTGCCACGCGAGCTGCACGTTCATCAGACCTTTTACGCCCAGCTCCACGGCCATTTTCTTGACCTGCTCGCGCATCTCGTCCTGCACATCAGCGGGCAGCGAGTAAGGCGGCAGCGCACAGGCGGAGTCGCCAGAGTGAACGCCCGCTTGCTCTACGTGCTGCATGATACCGCCGATCACGACCTGCTGGCCGTCTGAGACCGCATCGATATCTACTTCCACCGCGGCGCTCAGGAAGTGATCCAGCAGTACCGGCGAGTCGTTAGAGACTTTCACCGCGTTGGTCATGTAGTTTTCAAGCTCGGAGGCGTCGTAGACGATCTCCATCGCCCGGCCGCCCAGAACGTAGCTCGGGCGTACCACCAAGGGGTAGCCAATTTTTTCGGCTTTGGCGAAGGCATCTTCGAAGCTGCGCGCAGTGGCGTTGGGCGGCTGTTTCAGGCCGAGCTTGTCGATCATCACCTGGAAGCGCTCGCGGTCTTCGGCACGGTCGATGGCGTCCGGCGTGGTACCGATGATCGGCACGCCTGCGGCTTCCAGCTCGCGAGCCAGCTTCAGCGGGGTTTGGCCACCGAACTGTACAATCACGCCCACCGGCTTCTCTTTATCAGCAATTTCCAGCACGTCTTCCAGCGTGACGGGCTCGAAGTAGAGGCGATCAGAGGTGTCGTAGTCTGTAGAAACGGTTTCCGGGTTACAGTTGACCATGATGGTTTCGTAGCCATCGTCGCGCATCGCGAAGGCGGCGTGAACGCAGCAGTAGTCAAACTCGATACCCTGGCCGATACGGTTCGGGCCACCGCCCAGCACCATGATTTTCTGACGATCAGAAACGTCCGCTTCGCACTCTTCCTCGTAGGTGGAGTACATGTAGGCGGTATCCGACGCAAACTCAGCAGCACAGGTGTCCACGCGCTTGTACACCGGGCGAATGCCTGCTGCCTGGCGGGTTTTGCGGAACTCTTTTTCCGACACGCCCAAGAGCTTGGCTAAGCGCGCATCACCAAAGCCTTTACGCTTGAGCTGATAAAGCTCACGGGCAGAGAAATCAGCCAGCGCACGCTTAGCAACAGCGTTTTCGGTTAGCACCAGATCTTCAATCTGCACCAGGAACCAGCGGTCGATGTTGGTCAGCGCAAAGATCTCTTCCACGCTCATACCAGCGCGCATAGCATCAGCCACAAAGAAGATACGCTCGGCACCCGCTGCCTGCAGCTCGCCCTTGATCTGGGCCATCGTTTCATCGGTGAATTCGGTCACGATCGGGTCGAGGCCGTCGTTACCGGTTTCCATACCGCGCAGCGCTTTTTGCAGCGACTCTTGGAACGTGCGGCCAATCGCCATCACTTCACCCACCGACTTCATCTGGGTGGTCAGGCGGTCGTTCGCTTGGGGGAATTTCTCGAACGTAAAGCGCGGAATTTTGGTCACGACATAGTCGATGGACGGCTCAAACGACGCCGGTGTTTGACCGCCAGTAATATCGTTCTGCAGCTCATCCAGGGTGTAACCCACCGCCAGCTTCGCGGCGATTTTAGCAATCGGGAAACCGGTGGCCTTCGATGCCAGCGCCGACGAGCGCGACACACGCGGGTTCATCTCGATCACGACCAGACGACCGGTTTTCGGGTCCATACCAAACTGTACGTTGGAGCCGCCGGTTTCCACGCCGATTTCACGCAGTACCGCGAGGCTCGCGTCCCGCATGATCTGGTACTCTTTATCGGTCAGCGTTTGTGCCGGCGCGACAGTGATGGAGTCGCCGGTGTGGACGCCCATGGGGTCGAAGTTCTCGATCGCGCAGACGATGATGCAGTTATCGTTTTTGTCGCGCACCACTTCCATTTCGTACTCTTTCCAACCCAGCAGCGACTCATCAATCAGCAGCTCGTGGTTATTGGAAAGCTCGAAACCGCGGGTACAGATCTCTTCGAACTCTTCCTTGTTGTACGCCACACCGCCGCCGGAGCCACCCATGGTGTAGGAAGGACGAATAATTGTTGGGAAACCTAGCTCTGCCTGAATTTCCCACGCCTCGTCCATGGTGTGCGCCACTTTGGCTTTCGGGCACTCCAGGCCAATGCGCTTCATGGCTTGGTCGAACAGGTCGCGGTCTTCCGCCATATTAATGGCGTCGGCGTTGGCGCCGATCATCTCAACACTGTACTTAGCAAGTACGCCATGTTTTTCAAGATCCAGCGCGCAGTTCAGCGCGGTTTGGCCGCCCATGGTGGGGAGAATGGCGTCCGGGCGCTCGACTTCGATAATTTTCTCAACCGCCTGCCAGGTAATCGGCTCGATGTACGTGGCATCGGCCATGGCGGGGTCGGTCATGATGGTGGCCGGGTTAGAGTTGACCAAAATAACCCGGTAACCCTCTTCGCGCAGCGCTTTACACGCCTGAGCGCCAGAGTAGTCGAATTCGCAGGCCTGGCCGATGACAATCGGACCAGCGCCAATGATAAGAATGCTATTGATATCGGTACGCTTAGGCATAACGGTTCCCGCAAAAAGTGGTGACGATGAGCATCAAAACGGCGTAACTAGGCAATGAGAGGCAGCGCGGCTAACTTAGCGGCGCGCCTGCATCATGGCGATAAAGCGATCAAACAGCGGCGCTACATCGCGCGGGCCAGGGCTGGCTTCCGGGTGGCCCTGAAAGCTAAACGCCGGGCGGTCGGTACGCTCAATGCCCTGCAGGGTGCCATCGAACAGCGAGCGGTGCGTGGCACGTACGTTGCTCGGCAGGGTCGCTTCATCGGCGGCAAAGCCGTGGTTCTGGCTGGTGATCATCACCGTGCCGGTATCTAGGTCTTGTACCGGATGGTTAGCACCATGGTGGCCGTGGCCCATCTTGACGGTTTTGGCACCGGAGGCCAGCGCCAGCAGCTGGTGGCCCAAGCAAATGCCGAACACCGGAGTGTCGGTTTCCAACACTTCCTGGATCGCTTTGATGGCGTAGTCACAGGGCTCAGGGTCTCCGGGGCCGTTAGCCAGGAACACGCCATCCGGGTTCATCGCCAGCACCTCTGCCGCAGGCGTTTGCGCCGGCACCACGGTCAAGCGGCAGCCGCGCGCCGCCAGCATACGCAGGATGTTGAACTTCACGCCGTAATCAAACGCCACCACATGGTAAGGGCGCTCGCCCTGGGTGGTATCCGCGTAGCCTTCGCCCAAGGTCCACTCACCTTCTGGCCACTCGTACGCTTCTTTGCACGAGACTTCCTTGGCTAAATCCATGCCCTTCAGGCCTGGGAACGCCTTCGCCGCCGCCAGCGCCCGCTCTACGGCATCCTCACCTTCTGCATCGGCACCCGCCAGAATCGCACCGTTCTGGGCACCTTTATC
This sequence comes from Halomonas sp. 707B3, assembly GCF_024158645.1. Classification (NCBI taxonomy): domain Bacteria; kingdom Pseudomonadati; phylum Pseudomonadota; class Gammaproteobacteria; order Oceanospirillales; family Halomonadaceae; genus Halomonas; species Halomonas sp. 707B3. Next base: position 15,164 of record NZ_JAMZBE010000008.1, on the reverse strand, counting down.
GCGCAAAATACGCGTCAGGCGGCGGGTATCGATATCCGCAATACCCAGCACGTTTTGGCTTTTCAGGTAATCAGAGAGGGTTTGCTCAGAACGGAAGCTGCTGGCCAGCAAAGGGAGATCGCGAATTACCAAGCCAGCTGCCGCAATCGAGGCGGACTCTACATCTTCAGAGTTAATGCCAGTGTTGCCGATGTGCGGGTAAGTCAGGGTGACGATTTGGCGGGTGTAAGAGGGGTCGGTGAGGATTTCCTGGTAGCCGGTCATGGCTGTATTGAACACCACCTCACCGCTTGTGACTCCATCCGCGCCAATGGCAGTTCCATGAAACACACTGCCATCTTCCAGGGCCAATATCGCGGGTTTGCTCAATGCGGGGTTATTCAAGACAAGTTCTCCCATGCTGGTGGGAGCCTGTGGGCGCAGGCTCGGCGATCCGGTTGTCGGCGTTTGCGTGCAAACGTCGGGTCGTAAAAAAGCGGGACGAAGCCGACAATAAAAAATCGGTTTCATCCCGCTTGTTGTTCTCTTTCCTTGGCCTTCATAACGGTGTTAGCCATGGCGCAGCATTTAGCTGACTACTTTTCCCACTTAACGGCCAGTGCAACAAGCGCGGTGCTCTCTCTACAGCTCTTCACTGTAGATATTTTGCTGCTTTTTGCAGCCACTGGGCCAAAATTTTTGGAATGTTACAGGATTTCTCGACTTTCGGCTAGCCCCAAAACTACCGATGACGTTATGCATAACGTTTTACTTTCGCAATCAGCATGTCATGCCCGTTAGGCCGCTAATACGTTCCGAAAGCATTTTCGTATACGAAATTAATATATTTGGTTGTCCTCCTACTATTTTTTTGTCTACGCTTCCTACAAGCTGACCAAGTGGTCAAACTGTACTGTCGATAGCTCATCCAATAAATACAAAGAGAATATCCTCATGCCACAAAGCCCTACGCCGTATTCCGGCTCACCACCCACTCAGGCTACAACCAGCCTGGATCATTACTTCAATGTCAGCCGCCGCGGCTCCTCGGTGAAGACCGAAGTGCTGGCAGGCATTGCGACGTTCCTGGCCGGGATGTATATCATCGTGGTCAATCCAGCCATCTTATCTGATGCTGGCATCCCTTTCTCTGCGGCCCTATCCGCCACAGTCGTTATCAGCTTTTTCAGTAGCTTAGCGATGGGCCTTTACGCTCGTAACCCGATTCTGGTCGCCCCTGGCATGGGCATGAATGCTCTTTTCACCTATACCTTGGTGCTTGGCGCAGGGCTGTCGTGGGAGGTTGCTCTAGGATGCGTATTTTGGTCGGGGGTGTTGTTCGCGGTTCTAGCGCTATTTAACGTTCGCGAAGCGATTATCGAGGCCATTCCTGCCTCATTACGCTATGCCATTACCTGCGGCATAGGCCTATTCATTACCTTTATCGGGCTCAAGAATGCTGGGTTTATCGTTGCTAATCCAGCAACCCTGGTTAGCCTCGGTGAATTAGATGCAAGTCTCATCACCTTCTTTATCGGCCTGATGGTCACGGCAATATTGGTAATACGCGGTTTCAATGGTGCGCTGATTTTAGGCATCGCCTTAACCACTTTGCTGGCAGCCCCTATGGGGCGTTTGTGGAGTGACGAAGTATTAGTGGTTTGGCAAGGCCTCGCCTCATGGCCGGACTTCTCAGCGGTCATGAAGGTCGACATTTTAGGCGCCCTCAAGGTGGCTTACTTGCCTTTCATTTTCGTGATGCTGTTCACTAACTTCTTCGACTCACTCTCCTGCTTCATGGCCCTATCCGAGTCTGCTGATCTCAAGGACGCCAACGGCAATCCACGCAACCTTAAGCGCTCCATGACGGTGGATGCTTTCGCCTCAATGATTGCAGCCCCACTCGGCACCAGCGCTGCGCAGACCTTTATCGAATCTGGAGCGGGCGTCGCCCAGGGGGGCCGTACAGGACTCACCGCCGTGGTTATTGGCGTCCTGTTTCTACCCTTCCTGTTTCTCTCACCGCTGCTGTCTTTAGTCCCCAGTATCGCTACGGCGCCAGCCCTGGTGCTGGTTGGGCTGTTTATGATGGCGCCCATTGGAAAGATCGACTGGAGCCGCCTCGAAGAAGCCTTCCCCGCATTTCTGGCCATCATATTAATGCCGCTGACCTACTCCATCACACTTGGCATTGCCTTTGGCTTTATCAGCTTTGTACTGATCCGGCTGGCTACCGGCAAGCTAGACGAGATTAAGCCTGCCATGTGGGCCTCAGCCCTGCTTGCGGTGGTTATGCTGCTAACCGCACAGTAGCTAGCGCTTCAAACTACTGTTAGCTCAGCCAAAAACAGCACTCTGTCCTGTTCGCAGCCACATTTAGACTAAAAGCCCATTCAAAAATAAGGGTGAGTCCATACGACTCACCCTGCGGGCAGGCTCAGAGGCAATCCATAACGTTACGCTCTGCAGCCAGCACTACGCATATCGAGAGGCTACGTGCCGTCCTACCTCATTACTCCAAGCCCAATACATCTTGCATGTCGTAACGGCCGCGGGGCTGATTAGCCACCCAGCGAGCAGCCCGTACCGCACCCTTGGCAAACGTCATCCGGCTAGACGCCTTATGGGTGATTTCGATGCGCTCGCCTTCGGTGGCGAACATGACGGTATGCTCACCGACGATATCGCCTGCGCGCACGGTAGCAAAACCGATCTCTTTATCGGTACGCGGGCCGCACTGCCCTACCCGCTCGAATACGCCGTGCTCTTTCAAGGTACGGCCCAAACTTTCGGCCACCACTTCACCCATTTTAATCGCCGTACCGGAAGGCGCGTCGACTTTATGGCGGTGGTGGGACTCAATCACCTCAATATCGTAGCCTTCATCACCCAGCGCCTTGGCCGCCGTTTCCAGTAGTTTGAGCGTCAGGTTCACGCCCACGCTCATGTTGGGAGCAAACACCATGGCCACCTTATCGCGGTAGCTATCTAGCTCGGCCAGCTCTTCATCGTTCATACCGGTGGTGCCGATCACGATGCGCTTACCGTGCTCGGCGCAGAATGCCAGATTCGCCAAGGTGACTTGGGGCGCAGTGAAGTCGATCAGCACGTCGAAGTCATCCACAATGGCGTCGAGCGAATCCACGGCGGCCACACCACGCTTACCCACACCTGCCAGCTCGCCGATATCTACGCCCGCCAGGGAGCTACCCGGCTCCACAATACCGCCTGCAAGCGAGGCATCAGCCTGTTGCTCAACGGCGTTAACTAACGTGCGGCCCATGCGGCCAGCTACGCCTACAATGGCAATTCGGGTCATGGAAACTCCTACGCGTGCGCTATTTGGCATCAACTAGAAACAAAAAAAGGTGGCCGCGATTATAGCAGACCACCCTTAGCGATGCGGCGCTAACGGCAGCGCCCTTCATGCACTTTCAATTCTCCCAGACAATCTCCAGCGACTCGTCTTTCGCCATACGCATTAGATGGCTCTCGACCACGCCCTCTAGCTGGTCCAAGTGCTCTTCTTCCAGGGTTTCGATGGAGACCAGTAGCCGATCAGGTTCGGCGTGCATCAGGCAAGTACCGCTGGCAAACACGATCTTGGCGTCCTGCTTACTGTGCTCCACCTCAAGCTTATGCGCCCAGTGTTTACACAGGCGGTTGATCAACCGCGCGCCGGATGGGGTGGCAATTTCTGCTCGGGATAAAGGCATGCGGCTCTCTCCAATTTAATAGAAGTGATTACCTACTAGCCTAATCCTCACAGCGAAAAGAGCCAAGCAGCGAATGAGAATTCCTTGCAACGGTGTGTTCGGCTACTCACTGCCCTTACTATCAAAAGCCGTGGTAATCTCCAACCAAGCCTAAGCAATTTTAGAGACAACAATGACAGATGAGACACTAAAATGCCTGACCGCCCTACGGGTAGGCCACAGCCGAGGCCGACTAGCAGCGAATAAGCCCTGCTTACTGCTGGCGATTATTTGTGAAATACAAAACGGGCACATTAACACGCCGACGGTTGCCATTGATGACCGGCTACTAGCGCGTTATTTCGATTTGTATGAAGCCGCCACCGGTGACCGTCAGTCGGCTAACCCTCACCTGCCACTTTGGCACCTAAAGGGCGACCAAGGCGTTTCTGGCGCACTTTGGGAGCCGGTGTTTGATAACAGCATCGCTCGCGTTGCCAATAGCTTAGGCCAGCCTAAATCGCTTAAGGGCTTAAAGGCACTCTTCACACAGGCAGTGCTAGATAGCGCTCTATTTAGTGCCTTTCAGAATAAACAAATGGCTCATAACGCCAGCGCACTGATCGTAGCTCACTATTTCGCTGAAGAACCTCAGCAGCACGCGCTGAACACCTATTTAGCCAATGCACTAGAGAGCGGCGATTACGAAAAGCACCCCGATAGCTTAGTGGGCGAAGTTAAGGAGACACATCAACAGCAGGCACGCTCAGCCGCTTTTCGCACTCTGGTATTGGAAGCCTACGACTACCGCTGTGCCGCCACTCGTTTGCGCTTTATCACGCCAGACTACCGTTATCTGGTAGAAGCCGCCCACTTAATTCCTTTCGCCGAAAGCTACGACGACCGCCCTACAAATGGCTTAGCACTGACGCCCAATTTACACTGGGCGATGGATAACCGATTGATCGCGCCGGGGCCGGACCATAAATGGCATGTCAGCCCAACTCTTGATGACTTTATGCCAGATAACGCATGGCTTCAGCAGTTGCATGGTCAAGCGGTGGTGCTGCCCCGAGCCAAACGCTGGCAGCCCAATCAACAGGCCTTAGCGTGGCGAATGGATCACCTTTTGCGCTGAAGCAGATACAAAAACGCCCCAGCACACTGAAGTGCTGAGGCGCTTTGCGTAGTGGCGCTATACCGCCCTTACGGCTTCATCTCTTCAAAGAACTTCTTCACGCTGTCGAAGAAGCCAGTCTTCTTCGGCGAGTGGCTATGACTATTGCTGTCATCAAAGCTCTTTTGCAGCTGGCGAAGCAGGTCTTTTTGCTCGTCGTTGAGGTTGACGGGCGTTTCCAACACTACTTTGCACAGCAGGTCGCCGGGGGCACCGCCGCGTACCGGCTTCACGCCTTTACCGCGCAGGCGGAAGAGCTTGCCGGTTTGGGTTTCCGGCGGGATCTTCAGTTTCACGCGACCATCCAGCGTGGGCACTTCCAGCTCGCCACCTAACGCTGCATCAACAAAGTTGATCGGCACGTCACACTGCAGGTGCTTACCATCGCGTTTGAAGATGTGGTGCGGCTTGATGGCGACCTGAACGTACAAATCGCCCGCTGGGCCGCCGTTGACGCCGCTCTCACCTTCGCTATTGAGGCGAATGCGGTCACCGGTATCCACGCCCGGCGGAATCTTCACCGAGAGAGTGCGGGTTTCACGCACGCGGCCTTCGCCGTTACATTTATGGCACGGCACCTTGATGTGCTGGCCACTGCCGTGACAGGTGGGGCAGGTTTGCTGGACCGCAAAGAAGCCCTGCTGCATACGTACCTGACCGTGGCCATGGCAAGTGGGGCAAGTCTCTTTGGTGGAGCCTGGCTCGGCGCCACCACCGTCACAGCGGTCACACTCGATATGGCGCGGGACGCGAATATCCACCGTGGTGCCCGCCACCGCGCTCTCTAGATCCAGCTCTAGGTTGTAGCGCAGGTCGGAACCGCGGGCGGGTGCGTTGGGCCCACGACGACGGCCACCGCCGCCACCGAAAATATCGCCAAACACATCGCCGAAGATGTCGCTGAAATCGCCAGCGCCACCGCCGCCGAAGCCACCACCTCCAAAGCCGCCGCCCTGGCCATCCACACCGGCGTGACCGAACTGGTCGTAGGCCGCGCGCTTCTCGCCATCGCTCAAGACTTCGTAGGCTTCCGACACTTCACGGAATTTTTCCGCTGCGGTGTTATCGTCCGGGTTTCGATCAGGGTGGAATTTTTGCGCCAGACGGCGATAGGCCTTTTTGATCTCTTTCTGATCGGCCCCTTTTTCGACACCCAGGACTTCGTAATAATCGCGTTTGGACATGGGTCCTACGCCTCCTGGTTAGCTACGCACTATAGGCGTCTCGGCCGCGGAAACAGCAACGCGGGAGTTGCCTCCCGCGTCACCACTTTCCTTGGCAGAAAGAGGTGGGTTACTGCTTCTTCTTGTCGTCGTTGACTTCTTCGTACTCGGCGTCAACCACGTCATCGTCCTGCTTGGTGTTGGCTTCTTCAGCGCCTTCACCACCCGCCTGGGCCGCTTCTGCCTGCTCGGCGTACATCTTCTGCGCCAGCTGGCCGGAAACTTCGGTCAGTGCATCCAGCTTCTTCTGGATGTTATCCTGGTCATCGGTTTTCACCGCTTCTTCCAGCTCGGCGATGGCGGTTTCGATGGCCTGTTTCTCGTCATCGGTCGCTTTGTCGCCCGCTTCTTGAACGGTCTTGCGAGTGGCGTGAATCATGCCATCCGCTTGGTTACGCAGCTGCACCAGCGCTTCGAACTTTTTGTCTTCGTCCGCGTGGGCTTCGGCATCACGTACCATTTGCTCGATCTCTTCATCGGAGAGGCCGCTGGACGCTTTGATGACGATGGACTGCTCTTTGCCAGTCGCCTTGTCTTTAGCAGACACGTTCAGGATACCGTTGGCGTCCAGGTCGAAAGCAACTTCGATCTGCGGTACACCGCGCGGTGCCGGCGGAATGTCGGCGAGGTCGAAACGACCCAGCGACTTGTTCTGCGACACTTGCTTACGCTCACCCTGTACGACGTGAATGGTCACGGCCGTCTGGTTATCATCCGCGGTCGAGAAGGTTTGCGTCTTCTTGGTCGGGATGGTGGTGTTCTTGTCGATCAGCGGCGTCATCACGCCACCCAGGGTTTCGATACCCAGGGTCAGAGGGGTAACGTCAAGCAGCAGAACGTCTTTTACGTCGCCACCCAATACACCGCCTTGAATCGCAGCGCCCACGGCAACCGCTTCATCCGGATTCACGTCTTTACGTGCTTCTTTGCCGAAGAAGTCAGCCGCTTTCTTCTGAACCATCGGCATGCGGGTCTGACCGCCGACCAGGATCACTTCGTCGATTTCAGAAGCAGACAGGCCTGCATCTTTCAGCGCCATTTTGCACGGCTCAAGCGAACGCTGAACCAGCTCTTCTACCAGCGACTCCAGCTTGGCACGGGTCACCTTCACATTGAGGTGTTTCGGGCCAGTGTTGTCGGCAGTGATGTAGGGCAGGTTCACATCGGTCTGCTGCGCGCTGGAAAGCTCGATTTTGGCTTTCTCGGCGGCTTCTTTCAGACGCTGCATGGCTAGGTTGTCGCCAGACAGGTCGATGCCGCTGTCAGACTTGAACTGGTCAACCAGGTAGTTGATCAGCGCCAAGTCAAAATCTTCACCGCCCAGGAAGGTGTCGCCGTTAGTAGCCAACACTTCAAACTGGGTCTCGCCATCAACGTCGGCAATTTCAATGATTGAGATATCGAAAGTACCGCCACCCAGGTCGTAAACCGCGATGGTTTTATCACCACGGGTCTTGTCCATACCATAGGCAAGCGCGGCAGCAGTCGGCTCATTGATGATGCGCTTAACGTCTAGACCGGCAATACGACCCGCATCTTTAGTGGCCTGACGCTGGCTATCGTTAAAGTAAGCCGGAACAGTGATGACCGCTTCAGTGACCGGCTCGCCGAGGTAGTCTTCGGCGGTTTTCTTCATTTTCTTCAGCACTTCCGCGCTTACCTGCGGCGGTGCCATTTTTTTGCCTTTTACTTCTACCCACGCATCGCCGTTATCAGCTTCAGCGATTTTGTACGGCACCATTTTGATGTCTTTTTGTACAACGTCGTCTTTGAAGCGACGACCAATCAAACGCTTGATGGCGTAAAGGGTGTTTTCCGGGTTGGTAACGGCTTGGCGCTTGGCGGCCTGGCCTACCAGGGTTTCACCATCGTCGGTGTAAGCAATGATGGAAGGCGTGGTACGACCGCCTTCGGCGTTTTCAATGACTTTAGCGCTGTCACCATCGAGCACGGCCACACAAGAGTTAGTGGTGCCCAGGTCGATACCAATAATGCGTCCCATAGCAAAAACCTCGAATTCGGTTGAAACAAAACTGATGTTTTACGCCGCTGTTACTTACTTGGCGTCTGCGGGTTTTCCCGCGGGTTGCCCTTTATTTGGGGGCCGCTTGCAGCATTTCAAGGGCTTTTTTTACTGCGTTGCGTCAACGCGGCTTAATTCGCTTTTTGACTGACGACCACCATGGCCGGGCGCACGAGGCGTCCGTTCAGTAGATAGCCTTTCTGCATTACTTCCATAACCGTGTTGGGATCTAGCTCTGGGTTCGGCACCATCGCCATGGCTTCGTGTACCTGCGGGTCGAAGGGCTCGCCGTGGGGCTCAATGCTCTCGACGCCAAACTTGCTCAGCACGTCTAGCTGCATTTTTAGCGTCATGGAGACACCTTCAAGGTGCACCTCGGCGGCATCGCCTTGCATGCTTTCCAGGGCTTTCTCCAAGCTATCCACCACAGGCAGCAGCTCTTTGACGAATTTCTCAAGGGCAAACTTGCGCGCTTTCTCGGCTTCTTGCTCAGCCCGGCGGCGTACGTTTTGAGCTTCAGCTGCCGCGCGCAGCGCTTGGTCTTTGGCTTCCGCTAGGCTCTGCTCCAGCTCTTCTACCTGGGCGGCTAGCACATCGGCTTCGGGGCTACCGACACTGCCTTCTAGCGGGGCATCGTCGTCAATCAGTCCTTCCAGTTCGCCTTCTACCAAACGCTCTTCTGCAGACTGATCCGTTACTTCTGCTTCCTGCTCTTGGCGTGCCAGCTCATCTTCCAACGGGGTTTGCGGTTCTTTTGCCATGCCTTGCTCCTGAAATAAGTAGCGGTGCCGGTGGCGGCCACCTGAGTTAAGTAGCGGGTATTAACCACGTATGCAGCCTATATGGGGGCCATAAAAGCCATCTCAAGAGGGGCATTGAAGTGAGTTATCGACTACTGTATAAAACAACAATTATTGGATAAGTATCCAGCTTCTGTGCCGCACCGCCTCAGGAGGCCTTATGCTTACGCAGCTAGCGATCCAAGACTACGCTATCGTTGACCGCCTTGAACTCGACCTAACCCGTGGCATGACCGCCATTACGGGCGAAACTGGGGCGGGTAAATCCATTTTGCTGGGTGCCTTGGGCCTCTGCCTGGGTGAGCGCGCCGATGCTAGTAGCGTGCGCCATGGCTGTGAGCGCACCGACCTCTCTGCCCGTTTCGATATCCAGCACCTGCCCGCCGCTACCGAATGGCTGGTGGCCCGCGAACTGCCCGCCGACGAGTGCCTGCTGCGCCGAGTGGTGACCGCTAACGGGCGCTCCAAAGCATGGATTAACGGCCATCCAGTGACTATCGCGGATTTAAAATCCCTGGGTGAGCAGCTGATTCAAATTCATGGCCAGCATGCCCACCAAGCCTTAATGCGCGAAGAAACGCATTTGGCGCTACTGGATGACTACGCCGGTTTACGCGAACGCAGCCAACAGCTTGCTGAAACATTCCGTGAATGGCGCAACGTTCGGCGGCGGCTGAAAAAGCTCAGCGAAGAGGGCAGCGAAGTAGAAGCCAAACGCCAGCTGCTGCGCTATCAGGTTGAAGAACTCGATCAGTTAGGCTTGGCAGAAGGAGAGCTGCAAACCCTCGAAGAGGAGCAGCACACGCTGGCCCACGCTGAAGAAACACTGCGCGAAACCCAGTTTGCCGCCGACTGCTGTGAAAGCGATGAAGGCGGTGCGCTATCGCTACTCAACCAGGCCTACGCCCACCTCAGCGCCCTACCCGGCAGCGATAAAGGCACGCTTGCCAATACGCTCACCATGCTCAGCGACGCCCGCATTCAGGTAGAAGAGGCCGCCAGCGAGCTGCACCGCTTAGCCAGCACCACTGAATTAGATCCTGAGCGCTTGGCGTGGGTGGAAGAGCGCATGGGCGATGTACACCGCATTGCCCGCAAGCACCACGTCGCCCCAGAGGAGATTTGCGCGCTGCACGCCCAGCTCAAACAAGAAGTGGCACAGTTGGAAGCCAGCGACGATGATTTAGAAGCCCTCAGCAGCCAGGTGGCTGAGTACCGTGAGCGTTATCGCAGCGAAGCCAAACAGCTCACCGAAGCACGCCAAAAGGCCGCTGTTCGCTTGGGTAAAGAGGTGCAGCAACAGCTAGCCTTCTTGGCCATGGGCAAAGCGCGTTTTGAAGTGGACGTTACCCCACGCGAAACGCCCTCACCGGAAGGGTTAGACCGTGTTCAGTTTCTGATCAGCGCCAACCCTGGCCAGCCCGCACGACCACTAACGAAAGTTGCCTCTGGCGGTGAGCTGTCGCGCATCAGCTTGGCCATTCAGGTAGTGGCAGCTTCGCATTCGACGATTCCAAGCCTAGTGTTTGATGAGGTCGACGTGGGCATCTCAGGGGCAACGGCAGAAATTGTTGGGCAACTGCTACGCAAGCTAGGAGAAAACGGCCAGGTAATGACCGTGACCCACCTACCCCAAGTGGCCGCCCAGGCGCACCAGCACTTACATATTGAAAAACACGCCAAGCGAGACACCACGCTGACCCATATGGCGCTACTGGACGAGCGCGGCCGTATCAGCGAACTGGCGCGAATGCTGGGGGGCGTAACGCTTTCCGACCAAACGCTGGCCCACGCGCGGGAAATGCTGCACGCCAGCCAGTGCCTGCCCCACTGATCCACCAAACGGGCGCGCCCTACCCCAAAGCCCCCGTTGAATACAAAACGCCCCCAGAGCGCCAGTGAGTATTCGCTGGCACCCTGGGGGCGTTTTTTACGCGGCTATTCGCTTTAACGACTCACTATTTGCGATTCGTTGGGCCGCTATCCTGGCGTGTAACGTCAGACCCGCGAGGGCGTACGTACAGCACCAGAGCATGGTCCACTAGCTCGTAGCCGTGCTCTTCGGCGATCTCTTGCTGGCGACGCTCGATGATGTCATCGACAAACTCGATGATCTCACCGCTTTCCAGACACACCATATGGTCGTGGTGGTCTTCTTGGGTCATCTCGAATACTGCATGGCCACCGTCAAAATTGTGACGAATCACAAGGCCCGCTGATTCAAACTGAGTCAGCACGCGGTAGACAGTTGCCAGGCCAACATCCTCGCCCGCATCAATCAGTGTTTTATACACTTCTTCTGCGCTAAGGTGGTGTTGACCCGAAGCATTTTCGAGAATCTGCAGGATCTTGACGCGCGGCAGGGTCACTTTCAGCCCGGCTTTGCGTAGTTCATGGTTCTGATCGGCCATGGTTGCTCTTCGCAGTAACAGGTTAGGTCGGGTATCATCGACCGAAACCACGATAGTGAAGAACAGGCTCAAATGCAAAAATTGACTCGTATCATTACCCTTTCCGTCGCCCTGACCGTTGTCAGTGGCTGTAGCTATGTCGGCGTTTATAAGCGCGACATCCCCCAGGGCAACCTGATCACCCAGGAGATGGTCAGCCAGCTCCAGCCGGGCATGACTCAAGAGCAGGTAGCCTACGTAATGGGCCGCCCACTGCTGGAAGCGCCCTTCGACTCCCGCGAATGGGACTACGTCTACCGCATCGATAAAGCCTATGAAGGTGTTGAGCAGCGCCGCGTCACGCTCACGTTTGATGACGCGAGCCGACTGGTCAACATTGAGCAGGAGGGAGACCTATCCCGCGACCTGCCGGTGAGCACAGACCGCGGTATGGGGCCAGCCGTTGAAGGTGCCGACCCGCTAGATGCACTGCCCAGCCAGCGAACGCCCACGCCGGAAACCGCCCCCGAGCCGCAGCCGATCATCACTGGCGAGTAAGCGCGGAGCTACTGCTCGTTGGCCTGACGCTTGGCCCGCTCTAGGCGGGCCGCCTTCGGGTCGATCTGCAGCGGGCGATACACCTCCACACGGTCGCCCTCGCGCAGCGGCTCTTTTTCAGGGTGGCGAATGGCCTTGCCAAAAATACCCAGCGGCGCCTGTGCAAAAATGTCGCTGGGCACTTCTTGGAACAGGCTGGGCAAATCGGCCATCTCGACCGCTTGCCGTGCGGTAGTGCCTTCCGTTACCGCGAGTGCGACGATGCGCTGCTTGTGCGGTAGAGCAAAGGCGACCTCTACCTTCAGCAGGTTATCGGCCATACATCTCGTCAGCGCGCTTGGTAAAAGCATCTACCAGCTGTCCAGCAATTTGCTGGAACAGCTTTCCAAACGCCATGCTGAGTAGCCGGTTGGCAAACACAAACTCCATTTCCAAGCTCACCTTGCAGGCATCTTCGCCCATGGGCGTAAACAGCCATCGCCCTTTCAACTGCTTAAACGGCCCTTTTACCAGCGACAGCTCGATGCGTTCGGGGGCAAACAGGTCGTTACGAGTGGTGATGGTTTGCTCCACCCCGGCGCGCCCTAAGGTCATCTCACCAATGAGATGGTCGGCGTCGTGCTCAAGCAAACGCGCACGTCGGCACCCCGGTAGGAACTCGGGGTAGCGTTCGAAGTCATTGACCAAATCGAACATTTGTTGGGGGGTGTGCCGCACCAAGGCGGTACGATTAACGGTTGGCATTGACCTCTCCGCTGACTTCACAGTGCCCAAAGCGTATCATGGGAAACATTTTTTCAGACCTTGAATGGTATCACGCCTCCCCACATAACGAAGGGGGATGCTACTGACAGATCAACGATGAGGTTCCATGGCCACTAAGAAAGGTAACAGTAAGGGCCCCGGCAGCAGTGTCATTGCCCAGAACAAGAAGGCACGGTTTGAGTACCATATCGACGAAACCTTCGAAGCGGGTTTAGCGCTGGCTGGCTGGGAAGTGAAAAGCCTGCGTGCTGGTAAAGCGCAGCTCACCGACACCTACATTTTAATTCGCAACGGCGAAGCGTTCCTGCTGGGCAGCCATATTATGCCGCTGAACACGGCCAGCACCCATGAAATTGCTGACCCCACGCGAACTCGTAAACTGCTGCTTCACCGTAAAGAGATCGCCAAAATCTTTTCGGTCACCCAGGACAAGGGCCACACTTGTGTACCGCTCAAGCTCTACTGGAAGCGCAACAAGGTGAAGTGCGAGCTGGCGCTGGTGACCGGTAAGAAAATCCATGATAAGCGGGCCACTGAGAAGGACCGCGACTGGAATCGCCAAAAAGGTCGAATTATGCGGGAACATAACAAGGCATAACTGGTCAATTAGCGATGAGCACGTTAGAATGCGGCTCTGACTAAGGGGGCGACATGGTTTCGACGCCGGTGACAAACCCTGCGGTGCATGCCGAGAGCGTGATGTATCTCGTAAATACCACATCACGAAAAATAGTCGCAAACGACGAAAACTACGCTCAAGGCGCGCTGGCAGCTTAAACCCTGCTAGCTTCTTGTCTGGCCCCAAGGTGATGTGCCTATTCATCACTGCGGGGATATGAGCTAAAGCTGATAGGACCGCGGTTGGCGGTGTCTTCTCGTCAACCGTTAAACTTTAGAAGGCTCGCGTGGCTGAATCCTGACCGTCGGAGTCAGTCGCGCTAAAGCAAATGACGGAATCTAAGCATGTAGAGCCAATGGGCGCGTGCTGGCGGACGCGGGTTCAATTCCCGCCGCCTCCACCAGACACCCCTACAAATCAAGCACCTACGGGTGCTTTTTTTGTGCCTGCCGTCCGAAAACGGCCTGTTTAGGCAGGGTTTATGAGTTCTTCGCCTTGCCCTTCCACGGGCTTGTTGACCAAGGTGCTTACAGGCCAGTGCTCAATCAGATCCGCATCTAAATGGTGGACCATGCTGCGAATGGTCTCCCGGTCTGTAAGATCAGGCGCTAACCAGTGTTCAAGGCTAGCATCGTCGAGGATCAGCGGCATGCGCTCATGTACGTCTGTAGCGCTGCCTCGGGCTGGTTCAGTGATGATTGCACAGCCTAGGCTGCCATCCTCACGCTCCGCAAAAATGCCGGCGAAGAACAGTGGTTTTCGGTCTTTACGGCAGAGGTAATGTGGCTGTTTGGGCTTGGTGTCTTTAATCCATTCATACCAGCCATCTGCGGGTATCAAACACCGATGCCTAGCGAAAGCTGACTTAAAATAAGCATTAGTGGCCACGGTTTCTACACGCGCATTGATCGGCTGATTCCCCGTGCTTTTGGCCCACCTCGGGCGATACCCCCACCACATTTGGTCAATCACCGGCGGTTCGTTCTCTGAAGCCTGACGCACGGCTGTAATCCACGTGCCGGGAGCCACGTTGTAGCGAAATACCACCTTTTGTTCCGGCACAGAAGCACCAACCTTTCTGGCCAGCCGATCTAACGGGGTGAATAATGCGAATCGTCCACACATAAGGGAAGCATAGCCAATAATTACTACTTCGCAGCCGCCCTTGTGCGCCAGTTCAGCGCTTTTTGCACTACTACGTGCATAAAGGCCTTCTTGGGGGGCTTTGCAGCTCTCATGAAGCCAGCTAATGTTAGAGGCTTACGCTTGGCAAATGGCTGAGTGGATCAATAAGGATATGACACATGCTGTATGGGTTGAGCTTGCTGGCCGGTATTGTGCTGTTATTTCTTGGGGGTGAGTCGTTAATTCGCGGCGCCGTGGCGGGTGCAAAGCGCATGGGAGTTTCACCGCTGCTTACCGGCCTAGTGGTGGTCGGGTTTGGTACGTCTGCCCCTGAACTGGTGGTGTCGGTGGACGCGGCAATTAGAGAGCAGCCTGATATTGCCGTGGGCAATATCGTGGGCAGCAATATCGGCAATATTTTGCTGATCCTGGGGCTGTGCGCGGTGATCTGCCCAATGAATGTTCATCCGTTAGCCTTGCGACGGGACGGGGTCGTTGTGGTCGCCGCCAGCCTGCTGTTTATCGTTTTAGCCTGGAGCGGTGCCCTAGGCCGCTGGGAAGCAGCGCTATTACTCGCAATGCTCACCGCTTATCTTATGTGGGCCTATTGGACTGAGCGCAACCAGTCACTGCCAGAAGCGGAAATGCACAGCGCTGAAGCCGAGGAGCTTTCTGCTATTCCTAGCTCTACGGCGATGATTATTGTCGCCCTAGTGCTTGGCCTTATCATGCTGATCGGCGGCTCGCAGTTGCTACTGTACGGTGCGATTGGCTTAGCCCAGTCGATCGGTATTTCAGAGGCGGTTATTG
>NZ_JAMZBE010000007.1:0-47745 GCF_024158645.1 Halomonas sp. 707B3 | reverse complement strand
GGGTTACATTGCAGGCCTGCTGTTTGGTTTGGGGCTAGCGATCTCTGGGATGACAGACCCCGCGCGGGTGCTGGGTTTTTTAGATATTACCGGTGTCTGGGACCCAACGTTGATGTTTGTACTAGGAGCCGCTGTGGGCACTACCTTTGTGGGCTACCGCTTAGTATTCGCTCGCGGTACGCCGCTTTTTAGCACCAAATTTCAACTGCCAACCAAGCAGGAGCTTGATGCCAAGCTGCTAGGCGGCGCGGCGCTGTTTGGGGTGGGCTGGGGGCTTTCCGGTTACTGCCCTGGGCCTGCCATTGCCTCCATTGGTGGGCTAACGCTGCCGCTTCTTGCACTGCTGGCGGCGATGGTGCTGGGCTGGTTTATTGCCCAGCGTATCGCTCGCTAAGTGAGCAACTCCGTTCACGATGACGCCCTTACTTTCCCTGGTAAGGGCGCTTTTTT
This sequence comes from Halomonas sp. 707B3, assembly GCF_024158645.1. NCBI lineage: Bacteria > Pseudomonadati > Pseudomonadota > Gammaproteobacteria > Oceanospirillales > Halomonadaceae > Halomonas > Halomonas sp. 707B3. The sequence goes on along the minus strand of NZ_JAMZBE010000007.1, from coordinate 47,295 downwards.
TGATCTGGTGCAAGGGTTTTGCCAAAGGGCTTAACGTTCGGTTAATGCACGTTTGTCATGCTGCTTCCATCACAAGGAAACCGCTATGCACGTCCTACTCATAGAAGATGATCCACTGGTGGCCTCTGGCATTCGTTCTGGGCTGATGATGTACCACTTCGTGGTAGAGCACGTTACCTCGGTGCAGGCTGCGCGTCAGGCGATGCAAAGTGTCGCTAGCGACGTGGTGATTCTTGATCGTGGACTACCCGATGGCGATGGCTTGGCGCTGCTGCAATCCTGGCGCGATGAGGGCGTGACGACACCTGTGCTCATGCTGACTGCCAGGGATGCCGTGCGCGACAGAGTGGATGGGCTGCAAAGCGGGGCCGATGATTATCTAGTGAAGCCCTTTGATTTAGATGAGCTGGTGGCAAGACTACATGCGCTACTGCGGCGCGTAGCCGGGCGCAGCCAAGGGCTGACCGTGCATGGCGCGCTGACACTAGACCCCAGCGCTCGGGAGGTGCGGGTAGCGGGCGAACTGATAGCGCTCTCCCGCCGTGAGTTGGTGCTGTTAGAGGCTTTTTTACACGCCCCGCGCAGCGTGCTCTCGGCGGACCAGCTCAAAGATAGCCTCTATGGGCTAAGCGATGACGTAGAGAGTAATGCGCTCAATGTCCATATTCACCATCTGCGCCGCAAATTGGGCAGTGGGATTATCGAGACCGTGCGCGGCCTGGGCTACCGCTTGGGCAAGCCAGAAGCCGTGCTTGCGCCGGGGCAAACGCCTAAGGGGCAGCGATGAGTCTACGCGCCCGCCTGCTACTCACGCTTGGGCTGACGTTGGCGCTGCTATGGGGCGTTGCGGCTGCTTGGCTGCTCAACGATTTGCAGAAAACCTTTGTCGCCACCCTGGACCAGCGTTTGGCTCAGTCCGCGCGCATGGTGGCCGGGCTGGTGCATCAATTGCCGGAGGAGGTGTGGGAACAGAGCATGATGACGACGCTTGCCATTCCACCCATCGAGGGGCTGGCCTGCCAGGTGCACTCGCCACGCGGAGAGGTGATTGCTCGCACCCACGCCAACATGGATAGCGTGCTAGCGCCAGGGCAGCGCGGTCACACCTACCGCCAGGAAGGCGATACCACTTGGCGCGTCTTTACCTACGAGCGCGGCGGCCTGGTCATTACCACGGCGGATCGAATGGATGAGCGCACGATGCTGCTAAACGGGGTAGTTCGGGTAGCCGTCGTGCCGTTTGTGGTGGCGTTAACCGGCATCCTGATTGCGCTATGGGTGGGTATATGGCGCGGGCTGGCACCGCTGTCACGGTTGCGTGAGTCGTTAGCCAGCCGCCACCCAGAAGCGCTGGCACCGGTGGCTACCTACGGCGTGCCGAAAGAGATTAAGCCCCTTATCGATACGCTCAACAGCCTCTTAATACGCGTGCAGCAAACCCTGGTGCGGGAGCAGCGTTTTACCAATGACGCCGCCCATGAGCTGCGCACCCCTCTCACCGCTATTAAGACGCACCTACAGGTCGCCCAACGTGCTGAAGGCCCGGCTGCTCAAGAAGCCCTTAAGTATGCCGAAGCAGGCGTCGTGCGCTTGGCCCACACCTTAGACCAACTGCTCACGCTGGCCCGTGTGGAAGGCCGCATGCGCTTTGATGATGGTGAGCCAAGCGAAGTAGCCCAAGTTGTTGAGTTAGCTGTTGCTGATAGCGCCGCTGCTCAGGGGCAGTGCCAGTGGCCTGAAGTGCTGCCTCATGTGTATTTGGCCATGCCCAGAGAGCTGGCGATTACGGCGCTGCGTAACCTAGTGGATAACGCATTGCATCACGGGCCACGCGGAGCGCCCATCACCCTGACGGCAGAACAAACGCATAGCGACATTACCTTCACCGTGCATGACCAAGGCCCCGGGGTGGATGAAGAGACACTGGCCCAACTGACACAACGTTTTTGGCGGGCCAGTAAGCAGCAGGGCAGTGGTCTGGGGTTGGCCATCGTTGCAGCGATTGCCGAGCGTTTTGGTGGCGACGTGCGTTTTGAGAACGCAAAAGCAGGGGGCTTCTATGCGCATCTCACGATTCCCACGGTGTCACCGCTATAAAGCAATTCCATAACAACCGACGCGATCAGGGGGAGTAATGAAAACATCAATGTGGGGCAGGCTTAGCCTGCTGATGGGCGCTTGCTTGATGGCGAGTGGCAGCATAGCTCAAGAGGGAGATGCCGAGCGGGGTGAAGCGGCATCGGCGACATGTGTGGCCTGTCACCAAGCCAACGGAGGAGGCATGAACATTTCCGGCGGCGAATCCTGGCCGCGCTTGGCAGGCTTAAATTCCAACTACATCGCTAAGCAGCTGCACGATTTTAAAGCCGGGGACCGTCAGAACGCGACGATGGTGACGTTCGCCAATATGCTCGACGATCAGCAAATTGCCGACGTAGCGGCGTATTACAGCCAGCTACCCGCGACGCCAGGCCAAGGCGGCGACAATGCCGATGAAGCGCTGCTGGCTCGCGGCGAGCAGCTGGCCGAACGGGGCGACTGGAACGCTTATATTGTCTCCTGTAAGAGTTGCCATGGCCCGGGCGGCCAGGGTGTGGGAGAGACGTTCCCCGGCATTGCTGGGCAACATGCGGGCTATATCAGTGCACAGCTCAACGCTTGGAAGAATGACACACGCAGCAACGACCCTCAAAACCTAATGGGGGCGATTGCCAAGCGCATGAGTGAAGAGGATATTCAGGCGGTCTCCGCGTGGTACGCCACCCAGCCCGCCGCTGAATGGGAGGCCACACAATGAGCACTTACCATCGTTATATAGTGATCGCGCTATCCAGCAGCGCGCTTGCAGTGGGCACCGGTTTGAGCCTCTACGCAGCGAATGCGTTTGCCCAGCAGGAGGAGCGGGCCGATGCCGCGCTGAATCAGCTAGTACACGAACCGCCCACCATGGAAGACTTGGAGGCCTCGGATCTCCATCCAGAGCTTAAAAAAGTCATCCGCTACGGTTATGACCTATTTACCAATACCCAGCAGCTGCGAGGGGAGTATGTGTTCAACGATATGAACTGCTCAAGCTGCCACCTGGGAGAGGGTCGCGTACCGTTTAGCGCGCCGGTATGGCCAGCAGCGGTCACCTTGCCGGATTTTCGCGGCAAAAATCAGCATGTGAACAACCTAGAAGAGCGCATTGCAGGTTGCTTTGCCTACTCCATGAACGGCACGCCGCCTGAGTATGGCAGCGATGAAATGCTGGCGCTTAGCGCCTACCATCAGTGGCTCGCCACCGGCGCGCCGATGTACCCGGATAAATCGATCTATGGCCGTGGCTTCCCAGCGCCTGAACAGCCAGAAACACCCAGCTATGCCAGAGGCGAGGCGGCGTACCAGGAAAACTGCACCATCTGCCACCAGGAAGATGGCTCCGGGCACTATGAAAACGGCGAGTATGTGTTCCCTGCCCCCTGGGGCGATGGCTCCAACAACTGGGGAGCTGGTATTGCACGGGTAGAGACCATGGCCGGCTTCATCTACCAAAACATGCCCCTGGGCCAGCCGCGCTCGTTAACCGGCCAGCAGGCCTGGGATATTGCCTACTACATCAATAGCCAAGAGCGCCCCCAAGACCCGCGCTACACCGGCGATGTTGCAGAAACCGCCGAGCGATTCGGCCCCACATTCCACAACCGCTCGCTCTACGGCCAAACCCGCGAGCATGACGGCCATGTGCTAGGCGACCACGCTAATTTTGGTGAGAAAGGTGACATCCAACCCTGGAACGTTGGCATGCCACGGTTCGAAAATCTCTCTGAAGAGTAAAACGCGTTAAGACACACCAAAAGGGCGGCTATAAGGCCGCCCGTTTAGTAAAAGCCTGTGCTGTTAGCTACTTAAGGCGCTTCGCTACCCATCATCTCAATGAGGCGTTCTTGGCTGGGGAGGCCTTGGATTCGGTCAATGCGCACAGTGCCGCCTTCAGCCTCACGTTGGAAAGCGCTGGTGGGGGTGGCGTAGAGGCCTAGCTCTTCAAAGAGCTGGTTGTTGGCATATACCTGCTCTTCGATATCCCGTGGCTGTGCGCTGGGGGAGAGTTCATCACCTTCACTGTGACGGTGCAGGGCAGCGGAGGGGTCGTCAGCGCCGAGAATGGTGGCGGCTAACGCAGGGCTATTGGGGGCGAGAATACCGACCATAATATGGCGCAGCTGAACCTCGCCAGCCTCTACCCAGGGACGTGTTTGTTGCCACAGTTGACGGCAATAAGGGCAGTTGGCGTCGGTGAAGGTGTAGATGATGCGTGGGGCATCCGGGTCGCCATCCTGAATCCAGCGGCTCTCTTCAAGCAGTTCCCAGGTTTCGGCCTCTAAGGGTGCCCGTACGTGCTCGTCAAGCTGTGCCTCAGTCAGGTCGCTGCCTTCGCTGTCTACCAGCGTGCCAATAATGGCGTGTTCTCCATCAGGTGTTAAATAAATCGCCATATCTTGCCCTTGCACGCTGGCCCCAAAGCCGCGCATTCCACCTGGCGCATCAAACTGTCCATGAATCGTTAAGCCCTGGTTGGCCAGCGCCTGCACGGGGGCTGGTAGCTCGTCGGCATGGCTGGCTGCCGCTGGGCTACCCAGCGCGGCAAGTAAAGCGAAACGGCCAACATGGGGTAATAAAACACGTTGCATAGCACTATCCTTATGAAAACGGCTTGGTGTGGTGCCGTGAGGCAAAATATATTAGCGAATACGTGAAAGGCCATCTTGCAAGGTGGCGCGGGAGAGCTCGCCAAAATGGGTGCTCACGAGCTGTCCATCCGCGTTGTAGTAAAGCGTTGTGGGCATGGCATGAGCACCGGTGGTTTGGCCCAGGGCATTGCGCGGGTCCTGCCATACATTATTCAAATCAAAGCTGTTTTCGCTCATAAAAGCTTCGATTTGCTGAAGGCTTTCACCTTGGTTAACGAACACAAAGGTGATGTCTTGCGCTTGTTGCTGGGCCTCTTCAAACACCGGCATTTCACGAATACATGGCGGGCACCAACTTGCCCAGAGGTTCACCACCATGGGCTGTTGCTGCTGCTGAGCAAGTTGGGGCAGGGTAATAGGCTCGCCGCTGAGTGTAGCAAGCGGAGTAGTGGGCAGTGGGCGTGCCTGCTGTTCGATCAGTAGCGTACTGCCAGCCGTCAAGCCCCAGGCCAAACCGCCTACTAAAAGCGCCCCGGCAAGTGGCGCTCGTTGGCGCGGTGAGCGCCACATTGTCCACCCAGCGTAGCCAAGGCCCGCCACTACGCCACCGAGTATATCGAAACCGCCATCGCGAATATCCAGGCGCGACAGCAAGCCGTCATAGTCGCTCCAGTAGCGCACAACAAAGACGAGGCGTGCGGCCACCATCGCCACAAATAGCAGGGTAAATAACGTATCGCTGACCGCCACGCGATGCCGCTGACCAATAAGCGCACCCGCTAGCAGGGCCAGTAAAAAGGCAAATCCAATCATCAATTGATGCAGACTAAACCCCATGGGCCCAATCGCAACGCTTTGCTGCAACATAGTCACTCACGCTTTCACCAGTGGTTTAGCGTGAGTGTGTCAGAACAAGATTATTTAACGATTATCTCTCGTTGCCCTGAGTCGTTATGTCGCAATTTTTACGCGTCAGCAACCAGCCAGCGTACGGCATAAGGCGGCAGTGTTTCCTCGTGGTGAGCTGTGAGTGGGTCAAGCGGCTGCCAGTCGTGCTGAGTGAGCGCTTGGTTCAGGGCATCGCCTGCGAGAGCGAGATCACACTTACCATCGGTGACGTTATACAGCGCGAGCAGTCGTCGCCCGTTACGGAGTGGCCCGCGCTCGATGGCTAGCAGCTCGGGTGGCGTGTGTATCACGCGCTGTGGCGCGTTGGGGTGAAAGCAGGGCTCTTGGCGACGCTGCTCTAGTAGCCGATGAAGGGCATGGAAAACGTCATGGGTGGGGGTGGAAGGGCTCTCCAGCAGCAGTGCCAGCTCATCAAGCTGCCAGCGGCGACGGTTAATCGAGCGTAAGCGGCCGCTGCGCTCCACGCCTTCGACATCATTTAGCGTGCCGGTGAGCGTATGGATATAGAGTGCGGGTATTCCTTGCAGGCTGAGCATGATCGCTTGGCTGCATAGAAAGCGCGCAATTTGCCATGGGTCTGGCCCGCGGCGGGTGCCACGCATGGCCTCAAACCAGGTAATGTTGATCTCGTAGGGCGTGTCGCTGCCATCAGGGTTACTGCGCATGCTGACAAACCCACCAAAGCGATGCATCAGCTCCAGCAGCGCGTCGCGTTCATGGTCAGGCAGCAGGCCTTCTAGCGGCCGTACGCCAATACCATCGTGGCTCGCGGTGAAGTTTAAGTAGGTGCACTGATCAGGCAGCACCGGCAAGCTGTTTAACCACGTTTGTATCGTCGTCGCTTCGCCGCGGGTGAGGGTGTGCAACAGCAATGGCGGCAGGGCGAACTGGTACACCATGTGGGCTTCATCGGGAGCGCCTTCCGCTAATCGCTCCAAGCCAAAGTAGCTGATGTTTTCGGCATGGGGCACGTTGGTTTCGGTGATCAGCAGCGTGCCGGGGGCTATTTCATCCACGATGGCGCGAAGTAAGCGCACCACCGTATGGGTTTCTGGCAGGTGAATGCAGGAGGTGCCCAATCGCTTCCACAAAAACGCCACCGCGTCCAAGCGAATAATGCGCACCCCTTGCTGTAGGTAGAACAGCAGAATACCCACGAACTCTAGCAACACATCCGGGTTTTCGAAGTTGAGGTCTATTTGGTCTTCCGAGAAAGTCGCCCACACGTGGCGCGTACCCCGGCGCGTAGAGATCGGCACTAGAAGTGGGCTACTGCGCGGGCGGGTGACTTGGGAGACATCGGCATCCGCATCAACTTCTATAAAGTAGTCGCGACCGGGCAGGCTGCCGGTCAGGTAATCCACAAACCAGAGCGACTCTCTGGAGACATGGTTCAGCACTAAATCAGCCATCAAGTCATAGTGGCTGGCTAGCGTTTGGATATGCGCCCACTCGCCCAGCTCGCTATTGACCTCGCGGTAGTGAATCACCGAAAAGCCGTCGTCGCTGCTCCAGGGGAAAAAGGGCAGTACGTGAACCCCGCTAATGGTGTCGCCCAGATAGCGCTGTAGAAAAGTATCCAGCACCGCTAAAGGCGGCGTACCTTCATCCAAGATGGAGTCACCGTAACAAATGACCCACTGATCTTTTTCGCTCCATGTTGGTGCATCGTGGCCCGCCGTGCTAGCGGGTGGGGAAGCCGTCGAGGCGGTACGAAAATGCGCAAGATGCTGGCCAATACGCCGCTGTACTTCCCCCGCACGGGGGCCATACAGGTGGGTAAGGTAGTGGTGAACGGTCTGCTCGAAAGGGGTCATAAAGGGCGTCCTATAAATCAACCTTCGACAAACGCTGCAGCTTGTGTGCCAAATCGTTACAATACCGTGTTGATACGCGTTGTATAACACAGCTACGCCGTAAGGGCAGCGATAAGGCTGCCGCTGACAATAGGCGATAAAACAGTTTATAAAATGGCGAATAACGGGCAGGGCATGAAGCCTTGTAGCGCTTTTTATTCGTACAGGCTGACACGCTGCACGCACAGCTACTAGTGCGTACTGATAATAGGTTGACTGCCATGCATTGCCCTTTTTGTGGTGCAAATGATACCCGAGTGACAGATTCCAGGCTGGTGGCGGAAGGCGACCAGGTGCGCCGCCGCCGTCAGTGTGCCAACTGCCAAGAGCGTTTTACGACTTATGAAACCGCTGAGCTGATTATGCCGCGGGTCGTAAAATCCGACGGCTCTCGCGAGAGCTTTAATGAGGCGAAACTACGCGACGGTATGCTGCGCGCGCTGGAAAAGCGCCCGGTAAGCGCTGAAGCGATTGAAGTGTCGGTAGAGCGTATTCGCCAGACGCTGCGCGCCCGTGGCGACCGTGAAGTCAACGCGCGTGAGATTGGTGAAGCGGTGATGAAAGCGCTGCGTAGCTTGGATCAAGTGGCCTATATTCGTTTCGCCTCGGTATATCGTAAATTTCAGGATTTAGACGAGTTCCGGGCGGAAATCGACCGCCTCTCCCAAGAGCCCACGGATGAGCCAGAGGGCAGTGGGACACAGCACGGAGCATCGTAATGGGTGAATTCTCCACCGCCGACTATCGCTACATGGCTCGCGCTATCCAGCTAGCCAAACGCGGGCTTTATACCACCGACCCCAACCCCAGGGTGGGGTGTGTGATGGTGCACTTTGATGGCAGCGCGGAAGGCAGCATTGTGGGCGAGGGATACCATGTGCGTGCGGGAGAACCCCATGCAGAAATTCACGCCCTAAAGGCGGCAGGCAGCGCCGCCCAGGGTGCCACCGCTTATGTCACGCTAGAGCCTTGCTCACATACCGGGCGAACAGGGCCCTGCGCGGTGGCGCTGGCGCAAGCGGGTGTTGCGCGCGTGGTGGTGGCGATGGGGGACCCTAATCCCCAGGTCAGCGGTGGCGGTATTGAGTATTTGAAAGCAGCAGGCATTCAGGTGCAGGTAGGCCTGTTGGAAGCAGATGCCCGGGCGCTGAATCCGGGCTTTATTTCCCGTATGGAGCGTCAGCGCCCCTTTGTGCGGCTGAAAATGGCGATGAGCTTGGATGGCCGTACCGCCATGGGGTCGGGGGAGTCCCAGTGGATTACCGGCCCGCAAGCGCGCACCCAAGTGCAGCGGCTGCGCGCCCGCTCAAGCGCTATTCTGAGCGGCGTGGAATCTATCATTATGGATGATTCACGCTTAACGCTGCGTGCCGACCAACTGGCACTGGATAACGCCGCCGAGATCGTGCAGCGCCAGCCGCTAAGAGTGATCTTGGATTCGCGCCTTCGCTTACCGCTTGCCGCGGCCTGCCTACGAGAGCCAGGGCGCACGCTGATTATCACCACCGATCAGCATAGCGAAGAGAAACGGCGTAAACTGGCGGCGGCGGGTGCTGAGATTCAGGTGCTTCCTGCCGAAGGGGGCCGGATTGCGCTGGCTGACATGCTGCGTTGGCTGGCAGATAATGAGCAGGTTAACGAGCTGTTGGTAGAGACCGGCGCAACGCTAGCGGGAGCGGTACTGGAGGCGGATTTAGTCGACGAGCTGCAGCTATTTGTCGCTCCTACGCTATTAGGCGGTGAAGCAAGGCCACTATTTGCACTGCCGGGAATTACCCAGATGGCCGATCAGAAACGCTTGACGATTAAAGAGTCGCGAACCGTTGGGCAAGACTGGTGGATTACCGCCACCCCTCACGCTGACTAGCGCAAGCCGTCATTGCAAGGTACCCTGACGCCCGAAATCGCATACGATGCGACCACATTTTTTGGAGATTCCATGGCGCACTCCTCTTCTGAGGGCTTATCCCCTATCGCTGAGCTGGTGGACGATATTCGCCAGGGCAAAATGGTGATTCTCATGGATGATGAGGATCGCGAGAATGAAGGTGATATCATCATGGCCGCCGAAATGGTGAAGCCTGAGCATATCAACTTCATGGCACGATACGCGTGCGGCTTGATCTGTATGCCGATGACCCGTGAGCGCTGCGAGCAGCTCAACTTGCCGCTGATGGTACGGGACAATGGCTCAGGCTTTGGCACCAAGTTCACGCTCTCTATTGAGGCAGCCGAAGGCGTCACGACCGGTATTTCAGCGGCTGACCGCGCGCGCACTGTGCAGGCAGCCGTTGCACCGAACGCTAAACCGTCGGATATCGTTCAGCCAGGGCATATTTTCCCGCTGATGGCCGAGCCGGGCGGCGTGCTTCGCCGTGCCGGTCATACGGAGGCGGCCTGTGATTTGGCAGCGCTGGCAGGCTTCGACCCCAGCGGTGTGATTTGTGAAATTATGAACGATGACGGCAGTATGGCGCGTCGTCCGGAACTGGAAGTGTTTGCGAAGACGCATGGCATTAAGATGGGCACCATTGCCGATCTGATCCACTACCGTATTGTGAACGAGCAAACGGTGGACCATATAGAAACCTCTCAGGTGTCGACCGTTCACGGCAAGCTTGCGCTACATGTGTTCCGTGATCGCATTCAAGGTGCGCACCATTTGGCGCTGGTAAAAGGGCAGCCAACTCCAGAGCAGGCCACCACCGTACGCGTGCATCTTGCCGATACGCTGCGCGACGTGATGGGCTTAATGAAGGGTGAGCAGTGTCGGTGGGATGCCAACCGCGCTATTCATGAAATTGCCCAAGCCCAGGCCGGTGTGTTTGTACTGATTGATGATGGGCGTCCTAATCAAGATTTGAAAGACCAGCTAGATATCTTTCTGGATCGCGTACGCCAGCCGCGTACCAACGACTCAGACGGTTCTGGCAACTACTTAACGATTGGTACTGGCTCGCAGATTCTGCGCCACTTAGGCGTTGGTAAAATGCGGCTACTCAGCTCTCCGTGGAAATTCTCAGCGCTCTCTGGGTTTGGTCTTGAAGTAGTCGAGCGCCTGGGGCCCAATGACACGGCGTATGAGCCAACTTTTCAGCAGGAATAAATTGATGCAACCCCTTTCGCAAATTGAAGGCACTTTTGTAGACGTTGATGGACGCTATGTCATCGTGGTGGGCCGCTTTAATCACCACGTGGTCGATAGCTTGGTGGAAGGTGCCGTCGATAGCCTGACACGCCACGGTGTGGATGTGGAAAATATCCATATCGTTCATGTGCCGGGCGCGTGGGAACTGCCCCTGGCCGTGAAGCGTGTACTCAATGTGATGAAGCCGGATGCGGTGATTGCCCTCGGTGCGGTCATTCGTGGCGGCACGCCACATTTTGAGTACGTGGCGGGTGGCTGCAACACGGCTATTAACCATCTCCAACTTGAGTTTGATACGCCCGTAGCCAATGGCGTATTAACCGTTGAGTCTATTGAGCAAGCCATTGAGCGTGCAGGCACCAAAGCCGGTAATAAAGGCACCGAAGCGGCGATGGCCGCGATGGAAATGGTGTCTCTACTGCGCGCGTTGCCGGTAGGAGACTCTCAATGAGCGAGCGTCGTGAGCGCAAGCCCTCTGCGGCACAGCAGGGGCGTCACGCCGCAAGGGAGTTAGCGGTACAGGGGCTTTACCAGTGGCAGATGACCGGTAAGTCCATTACCACGATTGAAGCTGAGTTTCGTAGCCAAGTGGCTGACGATGACTTAGAAGATCATGAGAACTGGGTAAAGGTCATGGAAATCGCGGACAAAGCGCTGTTCCATGAGCTACTGCATAACACGGTGCGTTTCAAAACCGAGCTGGACCGTGAAATTGCCCCATTGCTTGATCGCCGTTTGGAAGATTTGGACGCGGTGGAGCTGGCGATTCTTCGTCTCGGCGCTTACGAGCTTTCCCGGCGAATGGAAGTGCCTTACCGCGTAGTGATTAACGAAGGCGTTGAGCTGGCAAAATCATTTGGCGCCACCGACGGCCATAAATACGTGAATGGCATTCTCGATAAGCTGGCAAACCGCTTACGAAGTGCCGAAGTCAGCGCCCGCCGCTTGTAAGCGGGCCGCCTGATCAAGCGTTTAAGGGGCCTTTGTGCTTGCCGAATTCGATCTGATTCGACGTTACTTTATGTCGCCGCAGGAGGCACAAGCGACAGATGGCGTTGCCCTAGGATGCGGCGATGACGCCACTCTATTGGTACCCCAGGCGGGGCAGCAGCTGGCGGTGAGTGTTGATACATCCGTCGTCGATGTACACTTTCCCCACGATGCCCCCGCCTATGCGATAGGACACCGGGGGTTAGCCGTGGCACTCAGCGACTTAGCCGCGATGGGAGCTCAGTCGCGCTGGTGCTTGATGGCTATCACCTTGGATCAGCGCGCCTTTAAAGATGACACTGCCGCTGAGCAGTGGCTTGCCGATTATGCCAGCGGTTTTCACACGCTTTGCCAGCAGCACGCGACGACACTCGCTGGAGGCGATGTTACCTCTGGCGCGCTCAGCATTAGCGTCACCGTGATGGGCGAAGTGCCTACTGGCACGGCTATAACGCGTTCGGGCGCGCAGGTGGGCGATGTGGTGGCCGTGACCGGTGCATTAGGTGGCGGTGCTGGCGGGCTAGCGTTGTGGCAACAGGGTGAACGCGACCTGAAACACCCGTTGCTACAGCGCTATCTCTTGCCTCAGCCCCGGCTAAAGGCCGGCATTGCGCTACGCGGATTGGCCACAGCGGCGATGGATATCTCCGATGGCCTGCTAGCGGATCTGGCGCATCTGCGGGAAGCGTCCCAGGTAGGTGTCGCTTTGCAGCCCGACTCGCTACCCCTAGCCGAAGGATTAGCCGAAGTGCTGGGCAGCGAAGCGGCCTTAACCGCAGCGCTATCTGGCGGTGATGACTACGAACTGCTGGTGACACTACCTCCCTCCCAGGTTGCTCAAGCGCAAATGCAGCTGGCCGAGTTAGGCCTTTCGCTTAGCATTATTGGCCGCTGCACCGAAGCGCTTGGGGTGGCGGGAGTGCCTGTAGAAGGGGCGACTGGCTGGCAGCATTTTCGTGGGGGTGACCAATGAACCGAGCACCGGCGAGCGTCTGGCGGCGCCCCACCCACTTTTTTGCTTTTGGCCTCGGCAGTGGCACGGTGCCTTGGGCACCGGGTACCTTTGGTACTCTGGCTGCGATTCCTTTCTACTGGATGATGGCCGACCTGACGCTAGGCTGGTACCTAGGCATTGTGCTGGCAGCCTTTGTGGTTGGCGTATGGCTTTGCGATAAAACGTCTCATGACCTGGGGGTGCATGATCACTCAGGGATCGTATGGGATGAGTTTGTTGGTTACTGGATTACCATGGCAGCGGTTCCTTTCTCCTGGGAGGCAGCGCTGTGGGGGTTTGTGGTATTTCGCATCTTCGATGTCTTTAAGCCATGGCCCATTCGCTGGGCTGACCGCCGAGTAGCCGGTGGCTTTGGCATTATGATTGATGATGTGATGGCAGGGGTCTACGCCTGGAGTACTATGCACCTTTGGTTTTGGCTGCATTAAGTTAAGCCTGCGCATCAACTGCTATGCTTACTGTGTTGCACGCCTACTGCTTGTATGGAGCGAAGCCTTCTTGGGGAGGCTATTCAAGGAGATAGCATGCGCAAGGAACGTTTGATCGTGCCTATCCTCGCGGCCGTGGCCGTGATCTGGATGGTCGCGCAACTGCTATCCAGCGTTCTTTTTGAACGTAGCCTACGCCAAGCGCTGGAAGATCTGGAGGCGCGGGGCGAGTGGCGTGTCAGTCGAATTGAGAACCACCAGGGGTGGCTAACCTCCCGTGGAGGGCTGGTTCTTTCTCCTCTTTTAGGTCGGCCTTGGCGTTTGGAACTGACCTACCGGGCCCGTCATGGTGTGCTCAGCACGGATGTTGAAGGCACCCTATTGCCGCGCTTGGATAGTGTATTGCAGAAAGCGGTGGGTGAGGTCTCGGCGCCTTCGGTGCCACGCTGGCAAGGCCGCTATCAAACGTTGAGTGGGCACACCGAGCTGCGTCTGGCCCTGGCGCCCTTTGTGATTCAGCAGAGCGGGCGTGAGCTGGCGGTTCGTGGTGCTCGCGTTCGGCTAGAGGGGCTGTTTGGTGACTGGCGTTTGCGCGGGTTGCTGGAACAGCTCACGCTGACCGATGGCCTTGCCCAACTCACGCTGGGGCCAACCCAGCTAGAAAGCCGTTATACCTATATTGAAGATGCCTACCATTTTGCTCAGCGCGACCATCTGCATATTGAAAGTTTAGCGCTGCGCTATCCCGCTTACGATATTCATGTCACACCCTTAGATGTGCATAGCCATATGGAGCTGGATGAGAGTGAGTTGCGCTTGAAGGGCGAGCTGATTATTGGCGATGTGCGTGTGCCTAGCGAAGCACCTGATACCTCGCTGTTAAGCGGCCGTATAGAAGCGGAGCTTTCCCGGCTAAACGGAGATGCAGTGCGGGCAACCATTCGTCGGCTGCGTCAGGAGGCTGCTTGGGGCGATGCTAGCCTGCCTATGGCAGAAGGCTTATTGTCACGCTTAGAGCCAAATTTGCTCCAGGTACTCAGTAATTCTCCGCGCTTAGATGTTACCACTATTGATATTGATAGCCCGTTGCTTGGCTTGCAGGTGGATGCCGAGGGGGCTCTGTTTTTTGATGCGCGCCGCCTGGATGAGTTAAGTATCACGGCTCTTGGTAAATCCGATGAACGTGCTCGCTGGCTAGAGCGCATCGACGGCGATTTTATTTGGCATGATGCCCCAACGGTTGCCGCCCTTTGGTTGGGCTTGCCTTTAGGCACGCGGGATCTGCAGTTTGATGTCGTTCGTGGAGTATGGCGTGTAAATGGCCGCCCTATGCCGACGCTTTGGCCATGAATGCTTTCATAACCATTGGCTAAATTGCCTTGAGGGTTGAAGTTTTCCCTGTGTGCCCACATTCCTTTAGCAATGCTGAGTGGCCCAAGCCACTAGTGACTGTTGATGGGAGGGCGCATGAGCGACCAGGATTACGATCGAGAACACGAACATCAAGACTGGCTTACTGAGAGTGAGTCGCACGATTCTCAAGAAGATAACCCCAAAAGCAACGGTTACCGCTCTGATGGGGAGCGGGTAAATTCGCTATTGCCTGCCAGTGAGATGCTGCCCGAGCGCATCTACCTGCTACCGATTCATAACCGTCCTTTCTTTCCTGCCCAGGTTCAGCCGCTGGTCATTAACCGCGAGCGCTGGGAAGAGACCATGCGCCGGGTCAATAACACGCCACACCACACTATCGGCGTTGCGTTTGTTGGGGAGCATGGCGTTGAGTCGCTGGATCATGAAGTCTTCCCCGAGATTGGCACCGCAGTGAAGGTGCATAAGCTCAAAGGCGAAGATCAACAGATTCAGTTCATTGCTCAGGGGTTGCAGCGTTTTAAAATCCAGCGCTGGCTCTCCAAAGAGCCGCCTTACTTGGTGGAAGTGACTTACCCGAAAGAGCCGGTCAATGCCGAAGATGAAGAGACCCGTGCCTATGCCATGGCGATCATCAACGGCATTAAAGAGCTGCTGCCCATTAACCCGCTCTACGGGGAGGAGCTAAAACACTACCTTAACCGTTTTAGCCCCCATCAGCCCGGCCCGCTGACCGACTTTGCCGCCGCGATTACCTCGGCCAAAGGCCCAGAGCTGCAAGACGTGCTGGCAACGCTACCCGTTGCCGAGCGGATGCAAAAAGTGCTGCCGCTGCTGCGTAAAGAGATCGATGTCGCCCAGTTGCAAAGCGAAATCAGCGAGCAGGTCAATGCCCAGATGCAGGAGCGTCAGCGGGAATTTTTCCTACGCGAACAGCTGAAGGTGATTCAGCGTGAGCTGGGCATCTCTAAAGATGACCGCGAAAACGACGTGGATACTTTCCGAAACCGGCTGGAATCCTTGGTGGTGCCAGAGCGAGTTCAGGCACGTATCGATGAGGAGCTGAATAAACTCAGCGTGCTGGAAACGGGCTCGCCGGAGTATGGCACCACCCGCAACTATCTGGACTGGTTAACCTCGCTGCCTTGGGGAGTAACCAGCCAGGATAAGCTGGATCTTGCCCATGCTCGAGAAGTCCTCGACCGCGACCACGATGGCCTAAAAGACGTGAAAGAGCGGATTGTCGAGTTCCTTGCCGAGGGCACCTTTAAAGGCGATGTAGGCGGCTCGATTGTGCTGCTGGTTGGCCCGCCAGGGGTGGGTAAAACCTCCATTGGGCGCTCGATTGCGGAAGCGTTGGGGCGTGAGTTTTATCGTTTCTCTGTGGGCGGTATGCGGGATGAGGCTGAGATAAAAGGCCACCGGCGTACCTACATTGGCGCGATGCCCGGCAAGCTCGTTCAGGCCTTCAAAGAGGTTGAGGTAGAAAACCCGGTCATCATGCTTGATGAGATCGATAAGCTGGGTCAATCTTTCCAGGGTGACCCCGCCTCGGCACTGCTCGAAGTCCTCGACCCCGAGCAAAACGTCGACTTTCTGGACCACTACCTCGACGTACGGATGGATCTCTCCAAGGTGCTCTTCGTCTGTACCGCCAACACGCTGGACAGCATCCCCGGCCCGCTGCTGGATCGCATGGAGCAAATTCGCCTGTCGGGCTATATCGCCGAAGAGAAGCTGCAAATCGCCAAGCATCACCTCTGGCCGAAGCTGCTCAAACGCGACAACCTGACGAAAAAGCGCATTAACTTGAGCGATGCGGCGCTGAAGCAGGTGATCGACGGCTATGCACGTGAAGCAGGCGTTCGCCAGTTGGAAAAACAGCTGCACCGTATTGTGCGCAAAGCTGCAGTGAAGCTGCTGGAAGAGGACGTTGAAACCGTCAAAGTCTCGGTCAAGAACCTGGAAGAGTTCCTGGGCGCGCCGCTATTCCGTAAAGAGAAAGTGCTTAAAGGCGAAGGGGTGGTGACAGGCCTTGCTTGGACCTCGATGGGTGGCGCTACTTTGCCTATTGAGGCAGGCAAAGTCCACTCGTTAGATCGTGGCTTCAAGCTAACCGGTAAATTGGGCGACGTGATGAAAGAGTCGGCTAATATCGCCTACAGCTATACGCTTGGCCATTTGGCTGAGTATGGAGCCGATGCTGACTTCTTTGACTCCGCTTTTGTGCACCTGCACGTACCGGAAGGGGCGACGCCCAAGGATGGTCCGTCGGCAGGCGTGACCATGACGACTGCACTGCTGTCGTTGGCTAAACATCAGTCGATTAACCGCCCGTTGGCGATGACTGGGGAGCTAACCCTTACCGGCCAGGTATTGCCAGTCGGTGGTATTAGAGAAAAAATCATTGCAGCACGGCGCAGCGATATTTTTGAGGTCATTTTGCCTGAGGCTAACCGCCGTGATTACGAAGAGCTGCCCGAGTACCTGAAAGAGGGTATGACGGTTCACTTCGCTAACCGCTATCGGGATGTTGCTAACGTGGTATTTAAGTAGCGCTCTTCGCTGGTTTTGCTTTAGGCAATAGGATTTGATTAGCGCCGCTCTGAAAAGAGCGGCGCTTTTTTACATCTGTTTACTGGTGAAAAGCATCGCTTAACCTGGATAATAGTGAAAAATCAAAATATTAAAAAATAGCTACCCTGGGGAACCTTCTATGCGCAACAACCAGCCCGTTACCCAACGCGAATATGTGCTTGAGGAAGAAACCGTACTTATTTCACGTACGGATTTGAAAGGCAACATTACTTATACTAACGCGGCCTTTGTGGAGGTCAGCGGCTATACGAGAGACGAGTTACTTGGCGCACCCCATAATCTAATACGCCACCCGGATATGCCTGAAGCCGCTTATGCGAACTTTTGGAAAACCATTCAAGCGGGTAAAACCTGGCAGGGAACGGTTAAAAACCGACGTAAGAATGGCGATCACTACTGGGTGCATGCCACCGTAGCACCGCTGCGCGACGGTGACCGCATTGTTGGCTACACCTCGCTGCGCCGCAAGGCAGGAGCGAAACGTGTCGCGTTGGCAGAGCAGGTCTATGCCGAGATACGTGAGAAAGGCAAATCCCGCCGCTATGCTCTCCACCAAGGGGCGTTAACACGCCGAGGCCTTGGCGGCTTTTTTGCCCGCTTTCAGTTTACCAGCCTGAAGGCCAAGTTGACTGGCATGGTAGTGGCGTCTTTGCTGCTGTTGGGGTTAGCGGGCGGCTTGGGGGTGTATGGCCTAGTGGTATCCGGTGAGCGTCTGGATACGCTTAATCGTTCAGGTTTGGAGGCGGTGGCGGAACTACAGCGTCTAGAACGCCAGTTAGGTAGGTCCGTTGAGTTGCTAGAGCCTGCCGTGCGCAACCCCAGGCGGGTGGATTTAGAGGCCTTATCAGCCTCTCTAGAGAGTGGCAGCCAATCCATATATAGCTTATGGGAGTCGTATCGTGCCACCAGCCATGCGGCCCCAGATGCACTACAGACATTCAATGAGGCGTTGACACGTTGGAATGACGGCGTCACCTCTGCCGCCACGGCGATAGAGCAGGCGCAAGGGTTTGCTGCGTTTGAGGCCTTTAATGACATCGTAAAACCCACCACCGATCAACTGCGTGAACTGAGCAGCCAGCTGGTCAGCGAAGAGCGCGCAGGAGCGCAGGCGCTGGTGGCTGAAGCTCAGCAAGGGCGTCACTATATGTTGATTGCTCAACTGGTGCTGATGTTAATTGGCCTGCTCATTATGGTCGGCTTGAGCGTGGTGATATTTAAATCGGTGTTACGCGGCTTGGAAGGTGCACGGCATATGACCTTCCAAATCGCCGCAGGTAATCTGGCTGCCCGGGAGCGCCGCCAAAGTAATGATGAGCTAGGTGAGCTGCTCTATTCGCTGGATACCATGCGGTTTAGCTTGGCCAGTATCGTCAGCGATCTGGAAAACCGAGTCTCCGTAGTGACGCCTGCTATTCAGCGGATTGCTGCTGAAAATGAAGAGCTGGCGTCACGCACCGAACAGCAGGCTTCTTCGCTGCAGCAAACGGCCTCTAGCATGGAGGAGATGACCTCTACCGTGCAGCAAAATACTGATAATGCGCGTCAAGCTACCGAGCTTGCTCAGCAAAATGCTACTAGTACCCGCGATACCCGCCAGCAGATGGAACAGTTGGTAGAGCGCATGCAGCGCATCGCCAAAAGTGCTGAGAAGATGACCGAAATGATCGGTGTCATCGATAGCATTGCTTTTCAAACTAACATTCTGGCGCTCAATGCTTCCGTCGAGGCCGCCCGAGCCGGTGAGCATGGCCGCGGGTTTGCAGTGGTGGCAAGCGAAGTGCGCACGCTGGCAAGCCGCAGCGCCAATGCCTCTCAAGAAATTCGCAAAATGATCGACAGTACCTCGCAAGAGGTCAGTGGTGGTCGTAGTGCTGTTGAACAGGCTGAGCATGCCATCGAAAATGTAATGAAGCAGGTTAATCGAGTGAGCGAGCTGATGGCCTCTATTAGCACTGCCTCAAGCGAGCAGAGTAGCGGTATCGGCCAGATCAATTCGGCCATTGCCGAGATGGATGGCGTCACCCAGCAAAATGCCTCGAAAGTGCAGTCCATAGCAGCATCAGCAGATAATCTTGCCCTCGAAGCGTTTGAGCTAGCCAATGTGGTTGATGCCTTCCGCCTGGAAGGAGCGCAGGCGGAAAGTACGAGTGTGGCTCGTGAGAAGCTTGGCAACGTTCAGAAAATGGCCAAGCAAGCAGCGCCTCGTCTGACGAATAGTAAGCCGTCTAAGCAGCAGGCCAGCATGCAAAGCTCCAGTGCAAGCACCAATGACTGGGATGAATTTTAACCCCTGTTAACCAGCATCTACTCAAACCAAAGCAGACCGCTTGGATATGCCACCCTTACGGTGGCATATTTTTTGCCTATTTAATTAATACAAGCGTATTAAATAGGCTTAGTAGCTCTGGCCGCCAAGCCATCGGCAAAACATGCCTTCCTTAGAAAAACATGTCTTTTAAAAAAAGGCATATAAAAAGTAGGGGTTCTTAATGAGCACATCCAGCCAAGCAACGTTTGAGCTTTCAGACGATCAAGTGTTGATTTCACGCTCTGATCGTCAGGGAAAGATTACCTACGTCAACCAGACCTTTATAGAAGTGAGTGGTTACTCCCAGGCGGAGCTAATGGGGGAGGCTCATAGCATTTTTCGCGATTCGGAAATGCCATCGCTGGTGTTTAAAAATATGTGGGACACCATCGAGAAAGGAAAAACTTGGCAAGGGGTGGTGAAAAACCGCTGTAAGAATGGTGATACTTACTGGGTACACACCACGGTAGCGCCGCTGCTGGATGGTGTACGTGTGGTTGGCTATACCGCTATTCGCCGTAAAGCAGCACAAAAAGCCATTGCTCGCGCGGTAAAGGGGTACGGCGCTATGCAGCACGGGCGGGGGAGAGGCTTTGCGCTCCATTATGGTGCATTACGCCGCACGGGGCTGCGCGGTTGGGTGCAACGCTTTAGCTTTAGCAGTATGCAAGCTAAGCTCATGGGCATGGTGATGGCTGCGATTGTGCTGCTAACAGTGGCAGGAGCAGCCGGTGTTTATGGCTTGACCAGCTCAGCCGAGCGACTGCGTATCCTTAACCAAACCGGGCTTGAAGGGGTAGCCGATCTTCAACAAATCGAGCAAGGTGCCGCACAGCTATTGCAGGCACTAGAGCCCGCAGTGCGCAACCCCCGCCGAGCTGATTTAGACCTACTTGAAGAGCAGTTAACCACGCTCCAAGCCGATATCAACCAAACATGGCAAAGCTTTACCGATGAGCATACGGAAGCCAGCGGCGTGCAGCAGGGGCTCACGGCGCATTTGGCCACATTTTTAACCGGTGCTGAAACGGCCTTTACGGCGATACGCGATGGAAATGGGTTTGCCGCCTTTGAGGCGTTTAACGATGTGGTGAAACCCACCTCAGACAGCATTAGTGCCACCATTAATTTGCTAGTGGATAACGAACGTGCCGCCGCCCAAGCGTTAATGGCCAATGCGGAGCGTCAGCAGCAGTGGCTACTATGGGGGCAGTTAGGCGTTCTGTTGTTCGGCATTATCTTGATGGTTTGGCTGAGTGTGGCCGTCCTGAAATCATTGCTGAAGTCGCTGAACGAAGCCCGCCGTGTCACCTTCCAAATTGCAGCGGGCAACCTTGCCAATCGGGTGACCCTCAAGCGTGATGATGAGCTGGGTGAACTGTTGGCATCTCTGGAAACGATGCGGGCCAGCTTGTCAGGGCTGATTACTGAGGTAGGCAGTAAGGTAGAGGTCGTTACCCCCGCTTCGGAGCATATTAAGCAGCAGAATGAGGAATTGGCTTCCCGCACCGAGCAGCAGGCTTCCTCGCTGCAGCAAACTGCCTCCAGCATGGATCAAATGACCGCGACGGTTCAGCAAAATACCGAAAATGCCCGCCAAGCCAACCAGCTTGCGATGCAAAATGCGACCACCAGCCGCGAAACAGGAGAACGCATGCAGGCGCTTGTGGAGCGCATGGAACGAATTGCCGAGAGTGCCAGTAAGATGAACGATATCATCACGGTGATTGACGGCATCGCTTTCCAGACCAACATCCTGGCGCTGAATGCCTCGGTGGAAGCTGCTCGAGCGGGTGAACAGGGCCGCGGTTTTGCCGTGGTCGCCAATGAAGTACGTAACTTGGCTGGCCGCAGTGCCGATGCCGCGGGTGAGATCCGCCGTTTGATCGATACCTCCTCCCAGGAAATTGCCGGAGGTGCTGACGCTGTGAAGGAGGCCGAGCAGGCTATTGATCAGGTGGTCAATCAGGTCATGCGCGTGAGTGATATCATGGGAGAGATCAGCACCGCCTCTGACGAGCAGAGTAGTGGTATCGCTCAGATCAATACGGCGGTCTCTGAAATGGATCACGTCACACAGCAGAACGCTAGCAAGGTTCAATCAATTTCCAGTGCTGCACAGCGCTTAACCAACGAAGCGTTGGACCTGGCTAACGTGATTGCTGCGTTCCGTTTGGAAGGGGCGGGCGAAGAGAGTAGTGAAACGGCTCGTCAGCGTTTGTCTCGGGACAGTTCACTGATGCCGAGCCTGTCACACCAGGAATCCTCACAACAAAATCTTTCACAAAAGAACCTTTCACCGCCAAAAGAGCCGCGTTCGGCACTGAAGCGCCCTGCAGCCGCTGTTGCTGAAGAGGAGTGGGAAACCTTCTAATAACCGACGGGCGGCTTCCTCCCGCCTTTGGTTGCCCTCTACATCTAGTCTCGGCGGTGCGCTCATGCCACAATCTAAGGCCGCTGGATTCAACTGCCTGTTGCCACGTATGCGGCAGGCCATGATAAAGATGTAGAGGACACCATGCCCGAGTATCGCTCCCGTACCACCACCGCTGGCCGCAATATGGCTGGCGCCCGTGCCCTTTGGCGTGCCACCGGTATGAAAGATGACGACTTTCATAAGCCGATTATTGCGGTCGCCAACTCCTTCACCCAGTTTGTACCCGGTCATGTGCATCTAAAAGACATGGGCCAGCTGGTGGCGCGTGAGATTGAAAAAGCGGGCGGCGTAGCCAAAGAGTTCAACACCATCGCCGTGGACGATGGCATCGCCATGGGTCACGACGGCATGCTCTACTCGCTGCCGAGCCGCGATATCATTGCCGACAGCGTCGAGTACATGTGTAACGCCCACTGCGCCGATGCGCTGGTGTGCATCTCCAACTGCGACAAAATCACCCCAGGAATGCTGATGGCTGCTATGCGCCTCAATATTCCGGTGATCTTTGTATCAGGCGGCCCGATGGAAGCCGGTAAAACCAAGCTGCTCAACCACGGCCTAGACTTGGTAGATGCGATGGTCATGGCTGCCGATGACAGTGTGGATGATGAAACACTGGCGGAAGTAGAGCGCAGTGCTTGCCCCACCTGCGGTAGCTGTTCAGGTATGTTCACCGCCAACTCCATGAACTGCTTAATGGAAGCATTGGGGCTGGCGCTACCCGGTAACGGCACCGTGCTGGCAACCCACTCAGACCGTCGTCGGCTGTTTGAAAATGCCGGTCACCGTATTGTCGAACTCGCTAAACGTTTCTACGAAGGCGACGAGGCCCACCTGTTGCCCCGTGCGATTGGCAACAAGTCGGCGTTTAAAAACGCCATGACGCTCGACATTGCCATGGGCGGCTCCACCAATACCATTCTTCACCTATTAGCAGCCGCTCAGGAAGCAGAAGTTGACTTCACTATGGCGGATATCGACCGCCTTTCTCGTGAAGTGCCGCAGCTGTGTAAAGTGGCCCCCAATACCCAGAAGTACCATATCGAAGATGTACACCGCGCCGGCGGCATTATGGCCATCTTGGGTGAGCTGGACCGGGCAGGCGTGCTGGATACCTCTGTGCCCACTGTCTATGGCGATAGCCTAAAGGCCGCGCTGGAAGAGTGGGACATCATGCGCTCGCCTAGCTCAGAAGTGGTTGAGTTCTTTAAGGCTGGCCCTGGCGGTGTACCGACTCAAACCGCTTTCTCCCAAAGCGCCCGCTGGCCAAGCCTGGATGGCGACCGCGCCACCGGCTGTATACGCGATTTGGAGCACGCGTTCTCCCGCGAAGGCGGCCTAGCCGTGCTTTACGGCAATATCGCGCTGGATGGTTGCGTGGTGAAAACCGCAGGGGTCGATGACTCCATTTTGGTATTTGAAGGCAAAGCCCACGTGGTGGAGTCTCAAGACCAAGCGGTGGCCAACGTGTTAGATGGCAAAGTGAAAGAGGGTGACGTGGTCGTCATCCGCTACGAAGGCCCCAAAGGCGGCCCTGGTATGCAGGAGATGCTTTACCCCACCTCCTACCTGAAATCGAAAGGGTTGGGTAAGGCCTGTGCACTGCTCACCGATGGTCGTTTCTCCGGCGGCACATCAGGCCTGTCGATTGGGCATGTTTCCCCGGAAGCGGCAGCAGGGGGCGCCATTGGTTTGGTAGAGCAGGGCGATACCATCCTGATCGATATCCCCAACCGCTCCATCAACGTGCAGCTTAGCGACGCCGAGCTGGCTAAACGCCGTGAAGCCATGGATGCCAAAGGCAAAGATGCATGGAAACCGGTCGAACAGCGCCCGCGCAAGGTTACCCCTGCGCTCAAAGCCTATGCGCTACTCGCCACCTCCGCCGATAAAGGCGCGGTGCGCGACCTCTCTAAGCTAGATTAATCTCTTCATCAAACAGCCCGTCTCGTACGGGCTGTTTTTTTGCCAACCTGAACCGTCACATCGACTAAGGATTGTAATGAAGGCGATCATCAACGTTGGCCTTGTTGGCTATGGGTTTGCAAGCAAGACGTTTCACGCCCCTTTGATTCAAGCGACCGAAGGGCTGGATTTAGTGGCCGTTTCCTCAAGCGATGCGGCCAAAGTGAAGGCGGACCTGCCTAACGTGGAAATAGAGAGCCAAGCGTTAGCACTATGTAAGCGCCCAGACCTTGATCTCATTGTGATTCCCACGCCGAACGATACCCACTTCCCCTTAGCCAAAGCGGCGCTCGCTGCGGGCAAGCATGTAGTGGTGGATAAGCCCTTTACCGTCACACTCTCAGAAGCAAAGCAGCTAAAAGCCCTGGCGGTGGATAAAGAACGGCTGATTTCGGTATTTCATAATCGCCGCTGGGATAGCGACTTCCTGACCATTCAAGCACTCTTAAAGGAAGGTACGCTAGGTCGCATGACCGGCTTTGAGTCGCGCTTTGATCGCTTTCGTCCTGAAGTGCGCGACCGCTGGCGGGAAAAAGCCACTCCAGGGGGCGGTATTTGGTACGACCTAGGCCCGCACCTGCTGGATCAGGCCTGCGAGCTATTCGGCACGCCCAACGCCATTTTGCTAGAGCTAGGCGTACGCCGTGACGGCGCCAAAGCCGATGACGACTTTCTCGCCTTGTTGGAATACGACGGTTTCCGAGTGAGTTTGAGTGCCGGTACGCTGGTGGCAGAACCCACGCCGCGCTACCGCATCCATGGCACTAAAGGCAGCTACATTAAGTACGGCTTAGATCCGCAGGAAGATCGCTTGAAAGCCGGGGAAACGCCGTCGTCTTCCTGGGGAGAGGACAGCCCTGGAACGCTTACCCTGCGCGAGGGAGAAGGCGAAGACGCGCCGCTGGTTCGCCACGACCACCCCACGCTGCCCGGCGACTATCTCGCCTATTACCAGGGCGTGACTGCTGCCATTCGCGATAAAGCACCGCTGCCGGTGGATATTGATGATGCCCTGCGTTGCATGGCACTGCTGGAGGCAGGTTTGGACAGCCACCGCCAGCGCCGTTGGATAGCGCTGAAGCATCATCTTTAACGTCTGCGCTTTCTAAGCATTAAGGGTGCCGCGTGGACACCCTGTCTATTTATCTCATGCTTTACAGCAAATCCATCCCGCCACGGCGCTTCTCTTCGCGCAGCTTGTCTCGCGCAATATAGAGCGCAGCGATGGCGCGGGCTTCGTGGAAGTCTTCGCGCATGAGTAGGGCAGGCAGCTCTTCGATGGCATGGGTCTCTACAATCAGCGGTTCGGGCTCGTCACCCGGTAAGCGTTTAGGGTAGAGGTCCGTTGCCATTAGCACCTGCATGCGGTGGCGCATATAGTTGGGCGCTAGCGACAGCTCCACCAACGGCTCAATGCGGTGTGCACCGAAGCCGCACTCCTCCATCAGCTCGCGGTTGGCGGCGGTAATGATGTCTTCGCCCGGGTCGACTAACCCTTTCGGCAATGTCAGTACATAGTCCTCAAACCCCGCAGCATACTCACGAATGAGCAGCACATGTTCTGGGTCTGGCATGGCAATAATCATCACCGCGCCGCGATCAGCACCGGTTAAACACTCAAACTGTCGCTCTTCCCCATTAGAGAAGCGCAAATCCAGTGACTCAATTTGAAATAAACGGCTTTGGGCGACGCGCTGGCGGGCTAAGATTTGCGGCTTGCGCGGGTAACCAATCGGCGTATCGCCTGTTGCTGTGTCGTCGCGTGACATCATGCCTCCGTGGCTGCAAAAAACGGGTTACGCTACAATAGCACGCTTACTCTTTCAGACTGGAGCGGCAATGATTGATTGGCGCGAGATCGATACCGTCCTACTCGACATGGACGGCACGTTGCTGGACCTTCACTTCGACAGCCACTTTTGGCTTGAGCACCTGCCTCGGCGCTACGTAGAGCTGCACCAGCTTGATCAGGCCAGCCAGGAGGCCCTCAAGGCGCGTATCATGGGTGAGCAGGGCACGCTGAACTGGTACAGCCTTGCCTACTGGAGCCGCGAGCTCAACGTGGATATCGTCGCGCTCAAGCGCGAAGTGCAGCACTTGATTGGGCTACGCAGCGATGCTTTAGACTTTCTAACATGGCTCAAGCAAGCGCATCCTCGCGTGGTGCTCGCTACCAACGCCGACCGCGCCAGCCTAGCGTTAAAACTGCCGCTGACAGGGTTGGAAAACTACCTAGACGCCATCATCTCATCAGAAGACGTGGGCGCTGCGAAAGAGGAGCAAGCCTTCTGGTTTGCACTTCAAGAACGCGAGCCATTTGATCCCGCCCGCACCCTGTTTATTGATGATAATGCCCGGGTGCTAGAGAGCGCTCGCGAGTTTGGCATCAAGCATCTGTTAGGTATTAAGCAGCCTGACAGCCAACGCCCAGAGAAAGAGCTACAGGAATTTATTGCCCTTGACCGATTTGCCCAGCTGCTACCCGCAGAGTTGCCAGGGCAGCGCTCACACATCTGAGTTCACACACATTAGGAGAGCGTGAATGAGTGACAGCGTTCGCTTGGATAAGTGGCTATGGGCAGCGCGGTTTTTTAAAACCCGTGCTCTGGCCAAAAAAGCCATTGAAGGCGGCAAAGTCCATTACGACGGAGCTCGTGTAAAAACCAGTAAGAACGTTGAGCTGGGTGCGCTGATCCGTGTGCCGCAAGGCTGGGATATCTTCGAGGTGGAAGTTACCGCGCTATCCGACCAGCGTCGAGGCGCACCGGAAGCGCGTAAGCTCTATGCGGAAACCGAAGAGAGCGCTAAACGTCGTGCCAAAGAGGCCGAAGCGCGCCGCTTAACCAACGAAGCCATGCAGCACCCGCTTAAACGCCCTGATAAAAAACAGCGGCGTGATATCCAGCGCTTCCAGCGTCAGCAGGGGGAGTAAGCAGCCGCTTACCCTGCTGTGCTCTCCTACTATTTCTCCTCCTATGGTCTTTTTATGTCTGATCAAATACAACGCTTTTTGTTTGACCAAACCAACGTGCGTGGCGAGATCGTTACGCTCAGCACGGCTTACCACGAAGTGCTCGACCGCCACGCCTACCCACCCGCAGTTAACCAACTGCTGGGTGAATTGCTAGCGGCGGTCGCCCTATTGACCGATACCGTTAAGCTGGATGGTACGCTCAGTATCGAAGTGCGCGGCCAAGGAGCGCTCGCCCTGTTAATGGCAGAGTCCAACCCCGGCGGCGAGCTGCGGGCCATTGCACGTATTGCCGAAGACGCCGCACTGCCCAGCGAACACGCTAGCTTCCGCGAGCTGGTAGGGGACGGCCAAATCGTGATTACCCTAGACCCTAAAGAAGGGCATCGCTATCAGGGCATCGTCGCGCTGGATCACGATACTCTGGGCGGCTGTCTGGAAGCCTACTTCGGCCAGTCGGAGCAGTTGCCCACGCGGCTTTGGCTAGCTGCTGACGGCGAACGGGCAGGAGGGCTACTTCTCCAGCGCTTACCGGATGCGTCGCAAAACCAAGATGTAGACGCCTGGGAGCGCAGCGTTCACCTAGCCGATACCATCAAGCAAGAAGAGCTGCTGGGCTTAGAGCAGCGAGAAGTGCTGTATCGCCTCTATCATGAAGAGACCGTGCGGGTCTTCGACCCCAAAGCGCTGCGCTTTGGATGCACCTGCTCGCGGGAGCGCATGAGTCATGCGCTCTACACACTTGGCAAGGATGAGCTTCGGGATATTTTGCGCGAACAGGGCGCGATTGACACCCAATGCCACTTTTGTCACACGAAATATCACTACACCGCAGCGGATATTGAAATTTTGTTGGAGGACCCTGGCGCGCCACCGCCGGTGATTCACTAATTGTGTAGTCGGCGCATAGGGCCAGCTCTGTTCAGGTCTTTTGCTGCTACCCTAGAGCACACCGTGCTTTAAGCCGAAAAGCCAAACAGATGTTTGAAAAATATACTGCGCCGCAACACAAAATGTAGTGCTATTGTAGTAGTTTAACTACAAGATATTTGGTAAAAGCCCCCGTTTCCTGGGGGCTTTCTTTTTGCCATAATGCGCCAAACTTCAGCGCACCTAGCCTGCTGTAACCGCTATAACAGGGGCTAGGATGATTTCTCAAGGCGTCGGCGACGCCCGGAAAATTAGAGACCCAGGAATCGACATGACCACGACTCAAGCCGCTCCCCAAGCCCACGTTAATCTCAGCAGCGCCGAACTGATCGAGCGCGCCGTGGCCCGTGGTGAAGGCCGCCTGTCAGCAAACGGTGCCCTGGTGGTAAACACTGGCCTGCGCACTGGGCGTTCACCGAAAGATCGTTATATTGTCGATGAGCCTTCCACCCGTGACAGCATTGATTGGGGCAGCGTTAACCGCCCCTTCGACGCTGAAAAATTCTCAGCTCTTTGGGCGCGGGTTGAAGATCACCTGGGTAACGGCGAGCACTTCATTTCTGAGCTGCACGTGGGCAGCGACGCCACTCACTACCTACCGGTACGCGTGACTACTGAAACCGCTTGGCAGAACCTGTTTGGTCGCACCATGTTTGTTCGCCCTTTGGCCTACAACCAAGCGGCGAAAGAGGAGTGGACCATTCTTAACGCCGCAGGCTTTGAGTGTGACCCGAACCGCGACGGCACCAATTCCGATGGTTGTGTAATCATCAATTTCGCCGAGCGTAAAGTGCTGATCGCTGGCATGCGCTACGCAGGCGAAATGAAGAAAGCCATGTTCTCTGTGCAGAACTTCCTGCTGCCCGCTTCCGACGTGCTGCCGATGCACTGCTCGGCCAACGTGGGTGAAGACGGCGAAACTTGCCTCTTCTTCGGCCTCTCTGGCACCGGTAAAACCACGCTTTCCGCTGACCAAGCACGCTACTTAATCGGTGATGACGAACACGCCTGGGGTGACGGCATTGTCTTCAACATGGAAGGCGGCTGCTACGCCAAATGCATCGACCTTTCTGAGAAGAACGAGCCGGTCATCTGGAACGCGATCAAGTTTGGCACCGTGCTGGAAAACGTCGTACTCGACGACCGCCGCGAGCCGGATTACGCCGACGACAGCCTGACTCAGAACTCCCGCGCCGCCTACCCGCTCGAGCACGTCGAAAAGCGCGTCGCAGAAAACCTAGCAGGCGAGCCTAATGCCATCGTCTTCCTGACCTGCGATATGTCCGGTGTGCTGCCGCCGGTCTCCGTGCTGTCTAAAGAAGCTGCGGCTTACCACTTCCTGTCAGGCTACACGGCGAAAGTCGGCTCCACCGAAATGGGTTCTTCCGAAGGCTTGGCGGCGACGTTCTCTACGTGTTTCGGCGCTCCATTCTTCCCGCGTCCGGCGCGTGAATACGCCGACCTTCTGATCAAGCGCGTTGAGAAGAAAGACGCCCAGGTTTACTTGGTCAACACTGGCTGGACCGGCGGTGCGTACGGTGAAGGCGGTTCGCGCTTCTCCATTCCGACCACTCGCGCCATTATCAGCGCGATTCAGTCTGGCATTCTGCGCGATGTAGAAACCAAGCACATTGAAGGCCTAAACCTGGAGGTGCCGGTAGCCGTACCGGGTGTTGATTCCAGCCTGCTCGACCCTCGCGAGACCTGGGCAGACCGCGACGCTTATGACCGCCACCTGCAAGAGTTGGCCACCAAGTTCGTTGATAATTTCAAGAAGTTTGAAGGCGTTAACGAAGCCATCATCAAAGCAGGCCCGCAGTTGACATAATTTTTACACCCAAGTGTAAGTTGTCGAACGTACGGACAACTAAGTAGTCAGAAAGGGACAGCGCCACGGCACTGTCCCTTTTTCATATCTGCTTGTTTCTCTTTACTATCCAACCGTTGTCGATGGGAGTTACGCCAATGAAACGTCGTCACTTTTTAGGCTTAGCAGGGTTAACCGGCTTAGCGGGTGTTTTGCCGGGTGTCTCGTTTGGCTTTCCGCGCCTTGATCTTGAGGCTGCCCCAGATTTAGAAAAACTGGAGCTGAGCGAAGATGAATGGCGCGAGCGCCTTTCTGATGATGCCTTTAATGTGCTGCGCGAAGAGGGTACAGAGGCAGCATTCTCAAGCCCGTTGGATAAGCAGTACGATGAAGGCGCATACCACTGTGCAGGCTGCGATTTGCTGCTGTTCACCAGCGCCATGAAGTACGATTCTGGCACTGGCTGGCCGAGCTTCTTCGAACATGTAGAGGGTCACTTACTGACCAAACTGGATTTCAAGCTGGTTTGGCCCCGCACCGAATACCACTGCGCCCGCTGTGGCGGCCACCAGGGCCACGTATTTGAAGATGGCCCAGAACCTACCGGCCTGCGTTGGTGCAATAACGGCGTTGCGCTGCGCTTTGTGCCCGCCTAACGGTGGGGCGAAGGGCAATCCATGCCAGTCTAGGTGGTTTGTGGTACCTTGTCGGCACCTCGAATGCTGCATGAGTTAGTTGCACGTTATGGATGTCAAACAACGCATTACTGCACGCTTGGCCGAAGAGCTAAGCGTCCGGCCTGAACAGGTCGCCGCAACGGTAGAGCTTCTGGATGGTGGCGCTACCGTTCCTTTTATTGCCCGTTACCGTAAAGAAGTCACTGGCGCGCTGGATGATACGCAGCTTCGCCAGTTGGACGAACGCCTGCGCTACCTGCGCGAGCTTGAAGAGCGTCGTGAAGCGGTACTGGCCGCCATCGATGAGCAGGGCAAGCTGGACCCCGCACTCAAAGCGACCATTCAAGCCGCAGACACCAAGCAGCGTTTGGAAGATTTATACCTCCCCTTTAAGAAAAAGCGCCGTACCAAAGCCCAAATTGCCCGTGAAGCCGGGTTAGAGCCGCTGGCGGATGCGCTGTTAGCGAACCCAATGCTTGACCCCGAAAGTGAAGCCGCCCAATACCTGCGCGAAGCCGAAGGGGATATCCCCGCCATTGAAGATGCCAAGGCGGCGCTGGATGGCGCCAAGCAGATTCTGATGGAGCGCTTTGCAGAAGACCCCGAGCTGATCGGTCAACTGCGGGAGCGTCTATGGCAAGAGGGCGAGCTCAGTGCGCGCGTGCTGGATGGCAAACAGCAGGAGGGCGCGAAGTTCTCCGACTACTTCGAGCACGATGAAAAGCTGGCGAAAGTGCCGTCGCACCGGGCGCTGGCCATGTTCCGTGGCCGCAATGAAGGCGTCTTGAGCCTAGCGATCCGCTTGCCGGGCGAAGACGACGCACCCATTCACCCCGCTCAAGTGGCGATTGCTAAGCAAGTGGGCATTAGCGATGAGGGGCGCGCGGCGGATAAATGGTTAAGCGAAGTAGTTCGCTGGACCTGGCGTGTGAAGCTTTACACCGCGCTGGAAACCGAGCTGCTGGGCCGCTTGCGTGAACATGCTGAGCAGACCGCCATCGACGTATTTGCCGCTAACCTGAAAGACTTGTTACTGGCAGCGCCTGCCGGGCAGAAAGTAACGCTGGCGCTAGACCCAGGCCTGCGTACTGGCTGTAAAGTAGCGGTGATCGACGCCACCGGTCAGTTTATTGACCAAGCAACGATTTACCCCCATGCGCCGCAAAACCGCTGGGATGAATCCCTCAACGTGCTGGCCAAGCTAGTAAAACAGCACGGCGTGGAGCTGATTGCTGTAGGTAACGGCACCGCCAGTCGCGAAACCGACAAGCTGGCAGGGGAGTTGATTAAAGCGCTGGCACCAGAGCACCGTGCCAGCAAAGTGATGGTCTCTGAAGCGGGCGCTTCTGTTTACTCGGCCTCAGAGTATGCCTCCCGCGAGCTGCCGGATCTGGACGTGACGATTCGCGGCGCTGTCTCTATCGCCCGCCGCTTGCAAGACCCCTTGGCCGAGCTGGTGAAGATCGAACCGAAATCCATCGGCGTGGGCCAGTACCAGCACGATGTTTCCCAAGTGCAGCTCTCTCGCAGCCTGGAAGCCGTGATCGAGGATTGTGTTAACGCCGTGGGCGTGGACCTCAACACCGCGTCCAGCGCGCTGCTTTCTCGGGTGGCAGGCCTAAGCGCCGCTATTGCCGAAAATATCGTCGCTCAGCGCAACCTGCAGGGGGCATTCAAGAGCCGTAAAGAGCTGCTTAAAGTGAGCCGCCTTGGCCCGAAAACCTTCGAGCAGTGCGCAGGCTTTTTGCGTATTAGCAATGCCGAAAATCCGCTGGATGCCAGCGCCGTTCACCCAGAGGCGTATACGCTGGTGGAGCGCATCGCCAAGCAGAATAGCCGTGATGTGAAAGGCCTGATTGGCGACAGCGCCACCCTGAAGGCGCTCAAGCCCGCCGATTTCGCCGACGAGCGTTTTGGTGTGCCGACGGTCAGCGACATCCTCAAAGAGCTGGATAAGCCCGGACGCGACCCGCGCCCAGAATTTAAGGCCGCTGAATTCCGCGAGGGCGTCGAAACACTCAAAGACCTCAAGCTCGGCATGGTGTTGGAAGGCACCGTTACCAACGTGACCCATTTCGGGGCATTTGTGGATATCGGCGTTCACCAAGATGGTTTGGTGCATATCTCGGCGCTTTCCGACCGCTTTATCGATGACCCACGTAGCGTCGTGAAGGCGGGTGATATTGTCACGGTGAAAGTGATGAGCGTGGATATTCCGCGTAAACGGGTAGGGCTATCCATGCGTTTGGATGACGAGCCGGAACAGCCCGAAGCACCAGGCAGCACTGCCTCGGCAGCGCCGCGCAAACCCGCTCGCAGCCAGCGCCAAGGCGGGCAGCGCCAGGGCAATCAGCAGAGCGAACCCCCTGCTGCGATGGGTGCGCTTGGGGCTGCCTTAATGAAAGCCAAGCGGGGCAAATAGTCGCGCGTCTTGAATATTTAACCATTGCCGCCATATCCTGCTGTCTATTCTCGATTAGAAAGCAGGGTAATGGTTATGGCGATGCCAGCTGACTTCAACAAGGCCTGCTTAATGCAGGCCTTACTAACAAGGAGTGTTCACCTTGTCTGAACCTCTCACTGTGCCATCTTCGCTCACCGCCCAGGTAGAGCGGCTGCTGCCAAGCGCGCGACTTGGGCGCTTAGGGCGCTTGCGTCGCGGGTTGGAGAAAGAGGGTCTGCGTGTTGATGCCAACGGCCATATTGCCCAAACGGCTCATCCGCAGGCGCTGGGGTCAAAACTGACTCATCCGCACATCACCACCGATTACTCTGAGGCGCTGCTTGAGTACATCACTCCGGTGTACTCCGAGCCCAAAGAGGCGCTGGCGTTTTTATCTGATCTGCACACCTTTACCTATCACCACTTGGAAAACGAGTGGATCTGGCCGGGCAGCATGCCCTCGCGGCTTTCAGGTAACGATAGTGTGCCCATTGCGGATTACGGCAGCTCTAACGTCGGCACCATGAAGCATGTCTACCGTAAGGGCTTAGACGTACGCTATGGCCGTATTATGCAGGCCATCGCGGGCGTGCATTACAACGTGTCGCTGCCGGACGATATGTGGCACGCGCTGCGGGAAATGGAAAAAGCCACCAACATCCCGTTTAACGATTACCGCTCGACCCGCTACTTCGGGATGATTCGCCACTTCCGCCGCCATAGTTGGTTGCTGCTCTACTTGTTTGGCGCGTCTCCTGCGATAGACAAAAGCTTCCTGCCGAATGGCCAAGTGCCGGATAAGCTGCAGCCGCTCAGCGACGATACCTATTACGCGCCTTATGCCACTACACTGCGTATGTCGGATCTTGGCTATCAGAACAAAGTGCAGTCGCAGCTTAAAATTTGCTTCAATTCGCTGTCGAACTACGTCAACACGCTGCGCCATGCCATTTCCACCCCCTGGCCGGACTACGAAGCGCTGGGCGTGAGAAACGGCGACGAGTGGCAGCAGCTTAACGCCAATATCCTGCAGATCGAAAACGAGTACTACAGCGATATTCGGCCCAAGCGCGTAGCCAAGCACAACGAAACCCCCAGCCAAGCGTTGGAGGCCCGGGGCGTCGAGTACATCGAAGTGCGCTGCCTGGATCTCAATCCGTTCGACCCGTTGGGCGTCACGGAATCCCAGATGCGCTTTGTCGATACCTTCCTGATGTGGTGCCTACTCAGCGACAGCCCCTGGATTTCCGATGAAGAGTGTGACCGCCTAGACGATAACCGCCGGCTGGTCGTAGAGCGCGGCCGCGACCCGGAACTGCGCCTAACTCACAACGGGGAATCGGTCACGCTGCCTGCTTGGGGCGAGCAAATTTTTGCTGAAATGGCTGAGGTGGCACGCTTGCTGGATGCTGTCGAGGAGGGGGAGCCCCATGCAGCAGCGCTTGAAGCCCTTGCACCACGCTTGAAAGATCCTTCGTTGACCCCCTCGGCGCAAATGCTGGCGCGCTTGCAAGAGGGCAATGGATCACTAAGCGACACGCTACTGAGCATGGCGCAGGCCCAAGCCGATAAGCTGAAAGCTACGCCGATGCTGCGTTCCCGGGAAGCGCTACTCGCTCAACTGATCGACACCTCTCACCAGCAGCAGAGGGATATTGAGGAGGCCGACCAAGAGAGCTTTAGCGAGTTCCTAGAGAGTTATTTCACCAAAGCGCGAGAGTCTCGGGCGCTTTCTGCACTGCCACCCGAGGATGCGCAATGACATCATCAGCCATTCGTCCGACGGCACTCGCCGGTGTCGCGTTTTGCGTACTGATGATGGCCGTAGCGCTGAGCCTTGAGCACATTGTGGGCTTAGAGCCCTGCCCGCTATGTATTTTTCAGCGAGTAGCGGTTATCGCCGCCGGGCTAGTGCTAGCTGTGGCAGCCATTCACAACCCTAAAGGGGGCGTGGGTAGAGGCATTTATGGCTTGTTGGGGCTAGCTGCCGTGGGCACCGGTGCCTTTATCGCCGGGCGTCATGTATGGCTGCAGGGCTTACCAGCAGATGAGGTGCCTAGCTGTGGCCCAGGGCTGGATTACATGATGGATATCCTACCTATGCAGGAAGTCGTCGCCATGGTGCTTACCGGCTCTGGGGAGTGCGCTGAAATCGATTTCATGCTGTTAGGACTATCGCTGCCCGCCTGGACCCTCATCGGCTTTTTATTGCTGGCGTTGGTGCCGCTGCGTATTTTATGGCTAGCTATTAAGCGCTAGGATGGGTAATGGCAGCCGGTAGCCCACCGGCTGCTTAATATTGGCGTTGACTATTGACGGCGCACTATTCAGTATCAAGGAAACCATACCCGCCAAGATTGACAGAGGTAGAGGGAAAGGCGAGTCTAGCCCTGTTAAAGGCGGCTATCTGCAAGGAGAAAGCCCCATGCTCGACGATTGCAAAAATGCCCTGGAGCGCTGGGGAGGCGTACACAGCTTGATTGATCGCTGGCTTGATCAGCGTCGCGCGCTACTCGTGAGCTTTATCGAACTAAAAGAAGCCTGCGATGCGGAGTTGGAAGACGTGAGCAAAGCGCGCATTGATACCTTCAGCGAACTGCTGATGGACTATATCAGTGCTGGGCACTTTGAGATTTACCCGCAGCTTGCGGAAGAAGCGAAAGCCTTTGATGACGAAAGCGCGCTTCACATTGCCGCACAACTGCTAGAGCGCCTGGAAATGTCTACTGCTATGGTGCTGGAGTTTGATGAAGACTTCGCATCCCCGGTGCGCTGCCAACAAAACCTAGCGCGGTTACCCGCTTGGATTGACCGTCTCGCCAAAGGCCTGACTGAACGCTTTGCGCTAGAAGATCAGCTCATTGCTCGCTTGCACGCCGTCCATAGCCCCAAGCAAATGAAATCTCCCGCCTAATTTTCCGCTAAGGCAGCATTTCTGGCTGCCTTAGCGGATGCTGACTTGCTAATTACTCACTCGCATCCTTAGCGGCGCAGCTTGCCGCCAATCACTAGCATGCAGGGAGTGAGCAGCAGTGTGAGGGCGGTGGCGAAGGTGAGGCCGCCGGCAATCGCGCTGGACATCTGGGTCCACCACTGGGCGGAAGGGGCGTTAAACCCAAGCGCTGGGGCGAACAGGTTAACGTTTACCCCCAGCACCATCGGCATTAAGCCCAGCACGGTGGTAATGGCGGTGAGCAGTACGGGGCGAAGGCGTAAGCAGCCTGATTCCAATGCTGCTTGAACGGGTGTCATCCCATCTGCGCGCAGCTCATTGTAGGTATCGATCAATACGATATTGTTGTTCACCACGATCCCTGCCAACGCGATGACCCCCATGCCTACCATCACAATGCCGAACGCTTGGCCGGTGATGAGTAGTCCCATCAATACCCCTGCCGTTGAGAACACAATCGCCGATAGCACCAGCACTGCTTGATAGTAGCTATTGAACTGGGTCACCAAAATCAGTGCCATTAAGCCAATCGCAATCAAAAAAGCGCCCACTAAGAACTGCATCGATTCCTGCTGATCCTCCTGTTCACCGGCCACATTCACCATTAGCCCATCGGGCAGTTGGCCCTGGCCAGCGTCTAGCAGTGCGCGCAGCCGCTCATCGGCTAAGAAGCCTGGGGCTAAGTCGGCTTCCACCGTAATAGCACGGCGGCCATCAATGCGGTTAAGCGTGCCCACTTTTGGTGCAGGAGTAATCTCCACAAAGTGCGAAATAGGCACCTGCCCCCTTGGGGTATTAATCGTCAAACGCTCAAGCTGGTTTAGCGTGCGCCAGTTTTCTGGCAGGCGAACGCGTATATCCACCTCATCATTCACCGTCGGCGGGCGGTAAGTAGCGACTTGCAGCCCGGTGGTGAGCAGTTGAACGGCACTGCCGATGGTGGTGATATCGGTTCCCATACGGGCAGCGGCTTCGCGATCCACATGCACCTGCCACTCGACGCCCGGCAGGCTGCGGTTATCCTGAATATCGGTAAAGCCGCCAAGGTTGCGCATCATCGCCGTGATTTGATCAACCCCTGCATCGGCAATGTCCGGGTCGGTAGCGCTCACTTCCAGCACAATCGGCTTGCCGCCGCCGGGGCCCATCTCCTGCTCTTGAAACTCCAGGGTAATGCCTGGGATATCCTGGGTGCGCTCAGCCATATCCGCCAGAATAGTGCGAGCAGGACGGCGCTGATACCAGTCGATAAACTGGAACTGCAGCATGCCTATCACATCGCTGCCCATTTGCTGGTCGGGCACAGCGTAAGAGCGGGCGTAGAGCGCCTCCACTTCCCCCATACCACCCAAGCGCTGCTCCACGCGCTGCAATATCGCGTCAGTTTCTTCCGCCGAAAAATCGCCACGGGCGCGTACCAGTACCTGGGCGCTGTCCGGCTCGACACTGGGAAAAAAGTCTACGCCATGGTTAAAGCGTGCATAGCCGGTGTACAGCAGTGCGATGAGCAGTACGGCAAACAGCAGTACCCAGGCTGGGTGCTGCAGGAGACGGCTCAGTATCCGACGGTAACCACGGCCTAGCGCCGTGCTTTCATCTATCGGCCCGGTACCACTGGCATGAGTGGTGCGCGTGAACAGGCGGCCCAGCGTAGGCAAGAACACCAGTGCCATCGCTAAGGAGGCCAGCAGGCATAAAATCACCGTGGCGGGCAGGTACTTCATAAATTGGCCTACCACGCCGGGCCAGAACAGTAGGGGGATAAAGACCATCACGGTCGTCGCGGTGGAGGCGATCACTGGCCAGCTCATACGCGAAGCGGCATTAAGCCACGCCTGATAAGGGGCTTGCCCCTCGTGCAAGTGGCGGTCTGCCAGCTCGCTGACCACTATGGCACCGTCTACCAACATACCTGCCACCAGGATGAGTGCAAACAGCACCACAATATTGAGCGTAAATCCAAACGCCCACACCAGCAGAATGCCGGTGAGGAACGCTCCTGGAATGGTCAGCCCTACCAGCAGTGCCATCCGCCAGCCCATCACCGCCACCACCACAATCAGTACCAGCACAACGGCGGTTAACACGTTATTCAGCAGCTCCGAGAGCATGTTCTGCACGGTAACCGACTCATCCAGGATAGTGGTTATCCGTAGCTGTTCGGGCAGCAGGTCTTCCGCGAGTGCGAACTGCTCTCGCACTGCTTCAATGGTCGCGATGATGTTGGCCCCAGCGCGTTTGGAGATTTCCAGCACCACGGCGGGCTGGCCATCAATACGGGCAAATCCTTCGGCCTCTTTGTAGGTGGGGTGAATCCAGGCCACATCGCCAAAGGTGACCACTTGATCTCCTTCTACTTTCACCGGCATGTTCATCACGTCGTTTAACGACTCAATAATGCCCGGAACCTTTAACGCTAAACGCCCCGCGCCCGTATCCAGACTGCCTGCGGCGACCAAGCGGTTATTGCGCGATATCTGATTGAACAGGGTGTCGAAATCAACGCCGTAGCTCTCCAGCACCAGCGGGTCGACGACGATCTCCAACAGGTCCTCCCGTTCGCCAGCAATCTCTACCTCGAGCACATCGGCGATGCCTTCGATTTCCTCTTTCAAGCGCCGGGCAATCGTCATCCGCTCCCGGGTATCCAGCTCGCCGGAGAGGCCGATACTCAGAACGGGAAACTCGGAGACGTTAACTTCCATCACCCGTGGCTCTTCCGCTTCATCGGGCAGGCTGCTGCGGGCAATATCGACGCGCTCGCGCACATCGGCCAGGGCGGTGTCTGGGTCAAAACCAGGGTCGAACTCAAGCGTTACCGAGGCGTGGCCTTCACTGGACTGAGCGGTGAATTTACGCAGTCCCTCGATGCCACGCAGCTCCTGCTCCATGGGGCGGACCAGTAGGCGCTCGCCATCTTCGGGGCTGACGCCCTCCAGCGCGAGAGAGACGTAGATAATCGGAATGGTAACGTCGGGGTTGGCTTCTTTGGGAATCGCCTGCCATGCGGCAGTGCCCGCCAGTAGCAGCCCTACCAGTAGCAGCAGCGTGGTACGGGTATGGGTGAGGGCGGCATTAATTAACTGGCGCATGTCCACCTTCCTGGGCAGGCACGGGGGTTACCGCTTCGCCGGGGCTGACCAAGCCAGCGCCAAGGGTAATCAGCGTGACCGGATCAGGCAGCCCGGTGACATAGGCACGCTGGGTATCTGCACTGATCAGTTCCACGGCGGTTTGCACCACGCGGTTCTCTTCATCCAGATGCTTGATGGCTAACTGGCCCTGCTCATCCAAGCTAAAGAGCGCAGGGGAGAGGGAATGTACCTGGCGGGGAGGTTGGGTAATCGTAAACTCAGCGCTACCGCCCGCTAATCGTTGACGCTCTGGGTTGTCCAGCGACACTTCGATATAGAACGTGCGCGTAGCCTCTTCTGCCCGGCTGCTGATATAGCTAACCTCACCCGTTAAGGAGCCACCGTTAAGTAGTCTTGCGGTAACGGGTAAGCCAACGCTCAATTCGCCGACCTGTTGCTGTGAAGCCCAGGCAGTGCCGGTTAAGCGACGATCATCAATCAAGCGAGCCCACTCCTCGCCTGGCTGGAGTAGGTCGCCAAGCTCTACCTGTATTCGGTCGAGGGTGCCGTCAAAAGGCGCTGTTGGGCGGGTGTCTTGCAGCTGTTTCTCTAGCTGCGCCACCTGCGCCGCGCTGGCGCTGAGCGCGCTTTGCAGGCGCAGCAGCTCCGGCTGTGAAATCAGCTCACGACGACGTAGGTTCTGGGCGCCCGCGTACTCGGCTTCGGCCAGTGCCAGCTCGTCCCGCGCTTGCTGCAACCTTTCGGGCAAAGCGTTGTTATCAAGGATAAGCAGCGTCTCCCCCTGGCGAACGCTTTCCCCCTGCTCAATCGGCTTCTCTGCTACGTAACCCGCGACGTTGGCACGCAGCACCGTTTCGCGATCAGCGGTTAGCTGGCCCTGCAGCACTTGTTGGGGAATATAAGGCGTGCTCTGCTGAGTGCTGATTTCTACTCGTGGCAGGGCATCGCGCTCCTCCGCTGCCGAGTCGGGGGGCGTGGATTGAAAACGCTGAAAATCGCCAACGGCCAGCCATACCACTAACGCCAGCACCAGCAGGCTAGCCAGCGCGTAAGAGGGGGGGATTCGTCGCATGGAGAGTCACTATTCCAAAAGGTCACAAAGATACATAGCGCGGTAAGGATGGGCCCGCAGCCCGTGACACCATAGCGCAACTGGCCGTACTCAGCGAGTACCAAGCCCGCTCGGGAATGGGTAGTCGTCTCATGTCTGATTGAGTTTTTAGGCATCTGGGCATAACATCATGGCGCTAATCTTTACCAGGCGAACCTCCAATAGGCGAACCATCAAGGAGCAATGATGAAAGATCCAGTACGTATTGCGATTACCGGCGGTGCCGGCCAGATCAGCTACTCTTTAATTTTCCGCATTGCCGCTGGCGATATGCTAGGGCCGGATCAGCCTGTCATTCTCCAGCTTCTCGAAATTCCGCAAGCAATGGACGCGCTGAATGGCGTGGTCATGGAAGTGAACGACTGTGCATTCCCGCTGGTGCAGGATATCGTTGCTACTGACGATCCGAACGTTGCGTTCAAAGATGCTGACTTCGCTCTGCTGGTAGGTGCACGTCCGCGTGGCCCGGGTATGGAGCGTAAAGATCTGCTGGAAGCCAACGCCGCGATCTTCTCTGTACAGGGTAAAGCACTGAACGACCATGCTAGCCGTGATGTGAAAGTGCTGGTCGTCGGCAACCCTGCCAACACCAACGCACTGATTGCTTCCTGCAACGCGCCGGATCTGGACGCTGGTCAGTTCACTGCCATGACGCGTCTGGACCACAACCGCGCGCTGACCCAGCTGGCTCAGAAAACCGGCAAGCACGTCACTGACGTTGAAAACATGATCATCTGGGGCAACCACAGTGCCACCCAGTACCCGGATCTGGCCCAGTGCAAAGTAGACGGCAAAGCCGCTTTCGATCTGGTGGAGCGTGACTGGTACGAAAACGACTTCATCCCGACTGTACAGCAGCGCGGTGCCGCGATCATCAAAGCGCGCGGTGCTTCCTCTGCCGCTTCTGCTGCGTCATCTGCCATCGACCACATGCGCGATTGGGCGCTGGGTTGCGAAGGCATCGTCAGCATGGCGATTCCTTCCGACGGCAGCTACGGCATCGCCGAAGGCATCATCTACTCCTACCCGGTTCGCTGCCAGGGTGGCAAATACGAAATCGTACAAGGTTTCGAGCTGGACGAGTTCAGCAAAGAGAAGATGCAAGCCACCGAGAAAGAACTGCGTGAAGAGCGTGCTGCCGTTGAGCACCTGCTCGGCTAAACGTGCCTACTAGCACTCTTAAATGAGCGCTTAGTTAGCAAAAACCCCGCCAGCTCAGCGCTGGCGGGGTTTTTTGTTACGTCTTACCACTCACACTCAATTAGTCCCGCAGGCTCATGATCCGCCAATGGCGCTCTTCTGCCACTTTACGCAGGGTGTCGTCTGGGTCGACGGCAACCGGGTGATCAACTTTCTCAAGTAGCGGTAGATCGTTGTGAGAATCGCTATAGAACCACGCGCCGTCCATGGTGATATCTTGGGCTTCTAGCCACGCTTGTAGGCGGATGACTTTACCCTCGCGGTAACTGGGCACGCCGTCAACACGGCCGGTATAGCGGCCATCGACCATTTCCGGGTCTACAGCGATTAAATCATCAACACCTAAGCGCTCGGCAATGGGGCCGGTAATAAAACGGTTGGTGGCAGTGATAATCAGCATCGTATCGCCTTTGGTGCGGTGGCGGGCCAGCAGCTCCTCGGCTTTGGGCAGAATATGCGGCTCAATTTTGCTCGCCATAAACTGCTGATGCCACGCCGCCAGCTGCTCCGGCGTGTTTTCAGCCAGCGGTTTCAGCGCCATTTCCAAAAATGCCGCCATATCCAGAGTGCCCGCGTTGTAATCGGCCATAAAGCGCTCGTTGGCTTCACGATAGGCAACCGGATCAACCGCCCCTTGCTCGAGTAAGAACTCCCCCCAGGCATGATCGCTGTCGATGGATAGCAGCGTATTATCCAAATCGAAAATGGCCAGACTCACGGCGCTCCCCTTATGGTTAATGTTGGACGTTGGTCGTCGGACACAAAGCGCCGGATTATCGCAGAGTCACCTAGGTTTCACCACTTAGCGTGATATTGTATTGATACGCTTGTCTCCCTTGTGGAAAAATGGGCATAACTGAAAATTTATGAAGGTGATGTCCGTGATCGACGCTGACGGCTTTCGCCCTAATGTTGGCATTATCATTGCCAATAGCCAGGGGCAGCTGCTTTGGGCGCGTCGTGTAGGACAAAATGCGTGGCAATTTCCCCAGGGAGGCATTAAGGCAAGCGAGACGCCACAACAAGCGCTTTTTCGTGAACTCCACGAAGAGATCGGCCTAACCGCCGACGATGTTGATATTGTCGCCTGCACCCGGGGCTGGCTGCGCTACCGTCTGCCACGACGCATGATTCGTACCCACTCAAGGCCAGTGTGTATTGGCCAAAAACAGAAGTGGTTTTTACTAAGAATTCGTTGCCAAGAAAACCGTATTTGTATGACGGCCACGCCCAAGCCGGAATTCGACGGTTGGCGATGGGTTAGCTACTGGTACCCGTTAGGGCAAGTAGTGCCGTTTAAACGAGAGGTCTATCGGCGTGCGCTAAGAGAGCTTTCTCCTCGCGTGCAGCGCTTGGCACAAGATAACGAAGGATAACGCGCGCATCATTGCAGGATAAAAGCAGTGTTAGCCCAGCCGGACAATCCCTCAGCGAGGCAAATAATAGTGAATAGGAAAACGTCCATGCTTGAGGTGCTGCGACGCGTTATTCAAGAAGTGAATGGCGCACGGAACCTCGACGCCGCGCTGTCGACCATGGTTCGCCGCATACGCAAAGCCATGCAGACCGATGTTTGCTCTTTTTATCTTTACGATAAAGAACTGGAGTCGTTGGTTCTGATGGAAACCATTGGTCTGCGTACCCAAGCCGTTGGCCGCGTAGTGCTGCCGTTAGGCGAAGGCTTGGTGGGTCTGGTGGCTAAACGCAGCGAACCGCTGAATCTGGAAGATGCCCAGTCGCACTCCCATTTCCGCTACTTTGAAGCGACCGGTGAAGAGCGTTATTCAAGCTTTCTTGGGGTGCCGATTATCCACCAGCGCCACATGTTGGGGGTGCTGGTGGTGCAGCAGGCGGAAAAGCGCCGCTACGATGATGAAGATGAAGCCTTCCTGGTCACCATGGCTGCACAGCTTGCGGGCGTGCTGGCTCATGCCTTAGCCACCGGTAATCTCACTCGCCCCGCGCTACCCGGTGGCCAGGCGATGTTCAAAGGGGTCGCGGCCTCGCCCGGCATGGCCATGGGCGAAGCCGTGGTGATCACTCCTCCCGCCGACCTCAATAGCGTTCCTGATCTTATTCCCAGAGACCAGGAGTACGAAATTGCCCGGCTAAAAGAGGCCATCGGCAAAACCCGCGATGAAATTCGTGCCGCTGCAGAGCGTTTGGTTAACCGGATCTCTTCTCAGGAGCTAGCGCTGTTTGATGTTTATCAACAGATGCTGGGAGAGGCCGCGCTCTCTGAAGAGGTGGAAAAGCGCATTCGCGAAGGCCAGTGGGCGCCGGGGGCGCTCGCCGATGTCGTTCGCCGCCATGTGCAATACCTAGAACGTGTCGATGATGACTACCTGCGCGAGCGGGCAGCAGATATTCGCGACCTGGGCCGTCGCGTGTTGGCGCATCTGCAAGAAGATACGCCTTCCACGCCGGAAACCTATCCAGACAACGCCATTTTAGTTGGCGATGAAATCAGTGTGGCCATGCTGGGCGAAGTGCCGCGCGACAAGCTAAAAGGATTGGTGTCGGTACGTGGTTCCAGTACGTCTCACGTGGCGATTGTCGCCCGTGCCATGGGCATTCCCACGGTATTAGGAATGGTAGACCTGCCGCTGCCACGCCTGAACGGTGCGCCCGTGGTGTTAGATGGCCACCGGGGGCGGCTATTTGTGCGTCCTGCCGCCGAGCTGCAAACCCGCTACGCCAGCCTGATTGCCGAAGAGAAAGTGCTCAGCGAAGTGCTGGAGCATGAACAGGATCTGCCCAGTAGAACCCCCGACGGCCATGAAATGCCGCTGATGGTGAATACTGGCTTGGCGGTGGATGCCTCTGCACTGCTGAAAAGCCGCATTGGCGGGGTAGGTCTCTACCGCACCGAAGTGCCATTTATGATTACCGAGCGCTTCCCAGGTGAAAAAGAGCAGATGCGCATGTACCGCGAGCAGTTGGAAGGCTTTGCGCCGCTGCCGGTGGTGATGCGTACTCTAGATATCGGTGGCGACAAAGATTTGCCCTATTTCCCGATTGAGGAAGCCAACCCGTTCCTGGGCTGGCGGGGCATGCGCGTTACCCTGGATCATCCTGAAGTTCTGATGGTACAGCTGCGCGCCATGCTTAAAGCCTCCCACGATTTAGGCAATCTCTACGTGCTGTTCCCCATGATCACCAATGTGGAGGAGGTCGATGAGGCAATACGGCTGCTTGATCGCGCCATCTTAGAGTTGGGCGAAGAGGGCATTAAGGTTGAGCGGCCAAAAGTGGGGGTCATGATTGAAGTGCCCGCGACTATTTATCAAATGGACGCGCTGGCTAAGCGTGTCGATTTTTTCTCGGTAGGCAGTAATGACCTTACCCAGTACCTGCTAGCGGTGGATCGTAACAATCCGCGGGTCTCTAGCCTGTACGACGCGCTACACCCGGCACTGCTGGGCGCATTACAAGAGCTCGCCCAAGATGCCAAGCGGTTGAATAAACCTATTTCGCTGTGCGGTGAGCTGGCAGGCGACCCAGCAGGCGCGCTGCTATTGATGGCTATGGGCTTTACCAGCCTTTCCATGAACGCACCCAGCTTGCCAAAAGTGCGTGCCGCGATTCGTCGGGTCACGCTGGCC
Organism: Halomonas sp. 707B3; assembly: GCF_024158645.1. Taxonomy (NCBI): domain Bacteria; kingdom Pseudomonadati; phylum Pseudomonadota; class Gammaproteobacteria; order Oceanospirillales; family Halomonadaceae; genus Halomonas; species Halomonas sp. 707B3. The sequence goes on along the minus strand of NZ_JAMZBE010000007.1, from coordinate 2,805 downwards.
GATGCACAAACGCTGCTCAAAGAGATCATGCAGTTGGATACGCCCGCACTTGTCCATGAGCATCTTAATAAACGGCTGGATGAGTGGCAGTTGTCGCACCTGCTGCCCCCTCGTGATTAATAAGCTACTATCGTTGGCGTAGCGCCGTAAGTGTCGTTTCGCCAGTAAAGCGCCCGAGCGGCCCAAAGCGCTGCTCAGTGATAGCCACATCGCCCCGGTGGCTAAGCGTCAGCCAAGTAGTAGCGCGGGTGCCGTACTGCTCGCCGACGATAAAAGCCGCCGAGAGCTGACGCTCAAGAGTAACGCCAACCCCCGTATCGGGTAGCAAGTGATCGGCGGCTTGCCCTGGGTTTTGCAGCGCCTGTCGCGTGGCGGGCCGCCACAGGTGATTATTACTACCCTCCATAGCGCAACGTACAGCCTGTAGTTTAGGCCAAGGCGTGTTCAAACTGGCATTGGAAAGCCCATGCACCCCAGGTGGCACATTAACAAGGGATATGCCATCGCTTCCCCGGTGCAGATGCCAGCATTGGTGGGTGGTAGCGACTAATAAATTAAAGCCAGCGTAGCGCTCGGCTTGGTGGCTCGCCATGGTGTCTAGCCATGCGGCGGGGTCGTCACTGGCAAGTACCCCCGCCACCAGTTCGCCTCGGCTGGGCGCGTTAGGGGGCGTGGGTAAGGTGGTATCGCGTACGTTGGTAAGTGCCGCCACAATGCCGTATCGATTTGCTGCCAGCCATGTACCACCCGCTTCCAAGTCTCTGCCACCCAGCAGTGCTTTGTCGCTCCACGCACTCAGTGGGGCAGTAGGGCGTGTATGGAACTCATCACGATTACCCGCTAAGCGTAGAGGAGTGTGGCTATCGGGTGACCAAATAAACGTAATTAAACACATAAATGACTCATAATAGGCATTATTCGGGGCATACTTAAGTGGCGCGACATGACACTCTTCCGGTGGAGACGTACACTGACTTTCGCACCGTGATTAATGATGCGGGCTATCTCTACTAGCCTAACGCCCTGCCAACTGGGACATCGCGAATGACACAACGCTATCAGCGAGAGCACTTCTGGAATGCCATTATCTGGCCAGTTCTATGGCCATTATTACTGGTTCAGGCCGCGCTTGTCCTGCTATGTGTGTTGGTAGGAGCCGTTATCTGGCTAATGTCACCCAGCCAAGCGTCATGGGCAACCACGGTGTGGCTAATGCTTGCCCTTCTGTTGGGCAGCTGCATGAATGTAGGCGTTTTTTTAATGTTAATCAAAGCGCGGGGCAAGTATAAGGACACACTCTTCACGCAGGGGCTTAGCGAGCTTGAGCAGTGTATTGACGAGCTGCGCAGGAGGGTGGCCCTTAACTCTTTACCAGCGCTTGTTGAGCCGAAGGCCGATGAACAGCCCTGCCAGCGGCTTACCCTGGCGAACGACCAGCTAGAAGGGGTTATTCGAACGCTTGATAAAGCGGGTCATGTGGTCACACAGGATGGTCATGCTAGAAGTGACCAAGCGTTGTTGGATGACTTGCATCACCAGCAGAAGCAACTCAAACATTTAATGGCAGGTAGGGAGCGGGCACGAGAGGAGTCTCGGCTTAAATCAGGCTACCTAACGTTGATGCAACGAGAAGCCGATAGCCTGTTTGAGCACCTTGGCAGCATGCTTACGGAGGATGCCTCTGAGAGCTGCCGCCAGAACGTTACCCACGTGCGTGAACGCCTTGCTGATATCCGCTCACTATTAGCTAATTTCGTGCAGCAGAGTGTAAATGAGACAAGCAGTGACGATATATCAGGGGGCGGTGAGCACCGGCCTCGCGTATTGGTCGTTGACGATGGGCCGGTAAACTTAATGCTGGCGCGGCAAATGTTAGAGTCCCAGGGCCTTAAGGTGGAAGGTGTCAGTAGCGGTGAGCAAGCCCTAGAGCGCCAGCAGTCCACTTTTTATGATTTAGTCTTTATGGATATTTTTATGCCCACTCTCGATGGGCTTGAGACGACTCGCCGCTGGCGTAAGTTTGAGCAATCAAACCAAAAGCAGCGCAGTGTGATGATTGCGTTGACCGCCAATGTCGATAACGCGGGCAGAGATACCTGCGAAGCCGCTGGAATGGATGACCTTCTAGCCAAACCCTATCAACCGGATACCTTGCATAGCATGATTAATAAATGGTTGCCTCACGCCCTGGAGAAGCCGAACCAATGACCTTTGCAGCCATTTTAGCCAGTTACTTGGCGCTAGGGGCAGTCGCTGGCACGATGGCCGGGCTATTTGGGGTTGGTGGCGGGATCATTATTGTTCCTGTGCTGGTGTTTGCCTTCGGGCTACAGGGCATTTCCCCTGAGATCACTATGCATCTTGCTGTTGGCACCTCGCTTGCCACTATCGTCATTACCGGCGCTTCTTCAGCCCTTGGGCATTTTCGTAAAGGTAGCGTGCATCGTGCTTGGTTTATGGCCCTGCTACCCGGCTTAATGCTAGGCGCGATTGCTGGGGTGTTTATTGCTGATAACTTGTCGGGCACTGTGCTGGGTACGCTTTTTGGCGTCTTCGTACTTCTATTAGCTACCAAAATGGTCATCGGGCTTACACCGAAACCCGGCACTATTGCCCCTGGAAAAGTAGCAATGTCCATTGCGGGTGGCGTAGTTGGGGCGATTTCTGCGCTGTTCGGCATAGGCGGTGGTGCCATGACAGTGCCTTGGCTCTCTCGCTGCGGTGCCACTATGACACAAGCGGTGGGAACCTCTGCCGCCTGTGGCTTACCAATAGCAGCGGTAGGGGCGGTGACCTTTATCGTGG
>NZ_JAMZBE010000006.1:0-51845 GCF_024158645.1 Halomonas sp. 707B3 | reverse complement strand
TATCGGCAGAGAGCTGTGGGTCTAGGTTACCGGTGGGCTCATCGGCAAGCAGCAGCGCGGGCTTATTGACCACGGCGCGGGCGATGCCCACCCGCTGCTGCTCACCGCCGGAAAGCTCGATGGGCAGGGCTTTTTCGCGGTGCAACAGGCCGACTTTATCCAGTGCTGCCCGCACCCGCCTCGCCGCCTCTCGGGGCTCTACACCCTGAATTTCTAGCGGCAGCGAAACGTTATGGAACACGCTGCGATCAAATAGCAGCTGGTGGTCCTGAAATACCACGCCAATCTGGCGACGATAAAACGGCACCTGGCTGGCGTGGAGCTGGGCAATGTCATGCCCGGCTACCACCACTCGCCCACGGCTGGGCTTTTCTAGGCGCATAATCAGCCGCAGTAGCGAGCTTTTTCCCGCCCCGGAGTGGCCAGTCAGAAACACCATTTCGCCTCTCGCCACGCGAAAGTTCAGGTGCGCCAGCGCGTCAAAGCGCCCTCCATAGCGCTTCCCCACATGCTCAAAAGCAATCATGCGCGACCATCATCCCCTTGTCGGTCAAACAGCGCGTTGACGAAGTCGTTAGCGTTGAAGGGGCGCAAGTCGTCCAGGCCCTCACCCACCCCGATAAAGCGAATCGGCGTTTCTAGCTGTTTCGCCAGGGCAAAGATAATCCCGCCTTTGGCGGTGCCATCCAGCTTGGTTAAAGTAATGCCGCTAATCGGCACCGCCTCATTAAAAGTAGTGGCCTGGGAAATTGCGTTCTGCCCCGTGCCTGCATCCAGCACGAGCATGACCTCATGGGGCGCCGTGTCATCGAGCTTCTGCATCACACGGTGCACCTTTTTCAGCTCTTCCATCAGGTGGCTCTTGTTGTGCAACCGCCCGGCGGTGTCGGCGATCAGCACGTCCACGCCGCGGGCTTTGGCAGCCGCCACTGCGTCGTAAATCACCGAGGCGCTGTCAGCCCCGGTGTGCTGAGCAATCACCGGTACACTGTTGCGTTCGCCCCACACTTTAAGCTGTTCCACCGCCGCCGCACGGAAGGTATCCCCGGCTGCCAGCATGACGCTCTTGCCTTCGCGCTGGAAACGCTGGGTGAGCTTGCCGATGGTGGTGGTTTTACCCACGCCGTTGACCCCCACCACCAGAATAACGAAGGGGCCGTCGCTCTCTTTCTCGAAGCTGAGCGGCTCAGATACGGGTGCCAGCAGCGCGGCCAGCTCCTCCTGTAGGCCTCGGTAGAGTGCCTCGGGGTTGTTCAGCTCTTTGCGGGAGACCCGTGCCTCAAGGCGCTCGATGATTTCGCTCGTCGCTTCGATGCCCACATCGGCCATGAGCAGCTGAGTTTCCAGATCCTCCAGCAGCTCGTCATCGATATGCTTTTTGCCAAGGAACAGGTCGGCCAAGCCGTCAGTAAGATTGGCGCGGGTTTTCCCCAGGCCAGATTTGATGCGCGCAAACCAGCCTTTCTTCTCGCCTTTTTCGGATACTGGCTTCTCTTGCAGAGCGGGCTTCGCGGCTGGCTCTGGCTCTGGCTCTGGCTCTGGCTCTGGCTCTGGCTCTGGCTCTGGCTCTGGCACAGTGTCCATGATTGGCGCGGGGGTGACTTCCTCGTCAACGCCCGTTGGCTGAACGTCCTCTTTGCTCACCGGCTCAGGCGACTGCTCCTGAGCGAGCACCTCAGTGGGTTCGTTTTCGCGCTCCGGCGCGGGCTTGGGCGGCTCTTCTGCCAGCGATTCGGAAGGCGGCTCTTTGGGCTCAGCCGGCGTCTCCGAAGGCGCTGATACATCAGCAGCAGGCTCCTTATCAGGTGCGCCTTCGGGCTCGTCTGGCAGCGCTGGCTGCTCTTGGGCGTCTTGAGGCTCCTGCTGGGAGTCGTGCTTTTTCTTACGTTTGAAAAAACCGAACATAGGTGTCATCCGACTAAATAGGTGAACATTGCGATTATCCTACCACCGCAGACCAAGACTTTGGATAAGTAGCCCGCTACAATCCGCGTTATGAAACGACAACGCTCCTCTCGCTCATCATCTCGCATGTCGACTCCCCGCCGCGGAACTGCCAAACCGCCGGGGAAACTGCGCATTATCGGCGGCGATTTTCGCCGCCGCATGCTGCCTGTGCTCGACCACCCGGGCCTACGCCCTACGCCGGATCGCGTACGTGAAACGCTGTTTAACTGGCTGGGCCAAGCGCTGCATGGCAAGCAGGTGCTGGACCTATTTGCCGGTACCGGCGCGCTTGGCATCGAGTCGCTCTCTCGGGGGGCTGCGCAGGTCACCTTTGTCGAGCGCGATACACACGTTGCCGCGCTGATTCGCGACAATCTTGCCACCCTCGGTGCAACGCAGGGGCAGGTAGTGACTGCTGATGCCCAGGCGTTTCTTGAAAAGCCTAGCCAACCTGCTGATCTGGTGTTTCTCGACCCGCCGTTCCACCAAGGGTTAGCCGCGTCTTGCTGTGCCGCGCTGGAAGCGGGCGGATGGCTGGCAAGCGATGCGATGATCTACCTGGAAACCGAACAGAGCCTAACGCCAGCGGTACCGGCTAACTGGCATTTACACCGTGAAACTCAGGCAGGTGAGAGTATTGCCAGGCTCTATCAACGCTTGCCCTCGTAAAGCGCTTGCCGCCAACTGACAGCAGCGTTACGCTCGCTCGATTGAGTCACACATTGATGGCCCATTTTATTTCATGACGATAGGCAGCCGCCTGTCGTCCGTTACTGGAGGTAGGCATGAGCCTTGAGCTTTTTAATCAGTTAGAACAGAAAATCACCGACACTGTTGAGGCGTTGGAGATGATGAAGCTGGAAAACGAAGAGCTGCGTAACGAAAATGCTCAGTTAAAACAAGAGCGTGAAGAGTGGGAAAGCCGCTTACAAGGTGTGCTTAGCAAATTCGATGGCATGAGTGATAGCAACGCGTCCTAAGCCAACGGCAGCGACATTAACAGCGCATCCTCCCGCCCGGTCGTGCCTTTCACGGCCGGGTAGTACTCCTTCCGACGACCATCTTCGCCAAACCCCGCCTGCTGATACAGCGCAATCGCTCGCTGGTTTCCAGCACGCACTTCCAACAGCAGCCGCTCAGCTTGCCACTGCTTCGCCACCGCGACCACTTTGTTAAGCAGCCGCTGGCCTATGCCTTGCCCTTGGCAAGCGGGCAGTACACCAATCGCCTGTAGCTCAGCGTCAAACGGCAACTTCGCCAACAACGCATAACCCATTAGCACGTCGTCCTGCCAATAGCCCACTACCCAGGCCTGCTCATCGGCCAGCGCTTCATCTAACTGCTGGGGGCTTGCCCCGCTGTGTGCGGCGGCTTCTAAAGTATGTAGCGGCACTCGATGCGCAGCGTTTAACCGGCAGATCACTCAGCACTCCACTGCTGTCCTAAGGCCACCAAACGCGGCCATAGCGCGCGTTTAGCACTGGCCTGCTGAGTGAGCGCGGCCAGCGACGGGCCTTGCCACACAGGAAGTGCGAGCGTTTGGCTCTGCCCGTCGGTAAGCGCCATGACTCGAGCAAGGTCAGTAGCCGTCTCCTCTGCGCCCCACCAGAGCACTTGCTCTAACTGCCAGCCTTGTCGGCTCGCGGCCCCAGCAACAAACGCTGCCACACCCTCCTGAGCTTCCTCAAGCGGCTCTTCCGGCGCAAAGGCTGTGGCCATGGGCGGCCATTTGAAGTGGGTCACTGTTGGCAGTTCGCCGCGCAACACACCAGCCGCCCGCAGCATATTGGCAAGCAACTGCTGTTCAACCGGAGACATTTCCCCTTCACATACGCTAAGCCAGCGTCCTCCCACACAAGCACAGGAGAGACTAAAGTTCAGCGGCTTGGCGGGTTGCGCAGGCGGTACTCTGGGTTCTGGTACCGGGCTCGCCTCCGAGGTGGGTGCCGCAGCAGGCGAATGACCTAAGAGCGCCTTGACCGCCGAGGGCGATGCCACTGGGGAAGTGTTTCCTTGCTCGACAGCGGCAGGCTGGCTACGTGTTCGCGGTGCTGGTGCATCATCCAGCAGCGCATGCAACCGCTCCCGTGGTGGTGTTTTGGTCGGTGTTTCTTCCCACTCGCAGGCTTCCGTCGGGCGGGCGTTGGGCAGCTGGTAGCGGCATGCCCAGGCGGTAATACCCATAGCATCCAGGTAGTGCCGACGAACAACCTCCGGGGTCACTGGCCGCCGCCACGGCAGTTGGGGGAGTTCGGGCGCTCGCTGCCCCGTGCCTGCCACTCTTTGGGTGTGTAGAGGTGCAGCGCCAGGGCGTGCACCGGACCAGAGAGCTCATCCGCCAACAGGGCATAAATTTGTTGGTGGCGCTTGACCGGCATCATGCCATCGAAGCTATCGCTTACCAGCGTCACTTTGAAGTGAGTTTCAGAGTTGGCCGGCACGTTATGCATATGGCTTTCGTTTTCGACCTGCAGCACGTCAGGGGTTAAGGCCGCCAACTTCTGCTCAATTTGTGTCTGTATCGCCATGGGACTCTCCTTCAGTCAGCAACTGGTTTATTGTACGCCCTTACTTTCCAACAGACGATGCCCGCCGCTCAACCAGCGCCCTCTGGGCAAGCGACACCCGCGAAAGGCTCGCCAGCAACGCTAACAGGGTGGTCCCCGCTCCCAACCAGAGCGTGACCTGAATTGGCGACCCCAGCGCCAGCGCTGCCCCAACGAGAGCCACTCCGAATGACTGCCCCACCGTACGCGTGGTGCTCATCACCCCTGAAACGTTGGCACTGCGCTCAGGTGGCAGGCTGCCCATCATTTCACGGTTATTCGGCGGCTGGAAAAGTCCAAACCCAATACCACACAGCGCCGTGCGCCACAGGCTGCCCGCCACGCCGGTGCTCTCATCCACCAGCGCCAGCGCGACTAGGCCAATAATCAGTAGCACCAGCCCGGCACTAGATAGCAGGCTGGGATTAACTCGATCCGCCAACCGCCCCGCCAACGGCCCCACTAGCATGATCGCCAGGGGCCACGGCGTGAATAGCCAAGCGGTTTCTAGTGGCGAAAAGCCCATCTGTTCTTGATAGAAAAACGATAGCGCTACAAAGGTGAGTCCCTGCCCAATAAACGCTAATCCCGAGGCGGAAACCGCCAGCGTGAAGCGCTTTTCAGCAAACACGCTCAGCGGCAGCAGTGGATAAGGAGCGCGCTGCTGGCGCCGGATAAATAGAGTACACGCGGCCACTGCCAACATGGCCCAACCGCCGCTTTGCCAGATAGGCGCAGCGTGACCAACGGCGTCCATAGCGACAAAGAAGCTCGCCAGCATCAACATCGAGTAGAGTGCCCCCAGCGTATCAAAACTACCCTGGCGAGGCGTATCCCGCGGCAACGCCCGGCTGGCTAGCCAGAGCGAGCACACCCCGAGGGGCACGTTGAGCGCAAACAACCACGGCCAATCCACAAACGAGAGAATAACCCCGCTGAGCGTGGGGCCTGCGGCATAACCACCCGCTACCACTAGAGCACTTAGACCGAGCGCGCTGCCTAACAAGCGGGATGGAAAAATAGCTCGATAGAGGGACGGCCCAATAGAAAGGGTCGCGGCTGCCCCAAGGCCTTGGAAGGCGCGAAACACTAGCAATGTTTCTAAATTACGCGACAGTGCCGCCCCTAGTGCTGCTACCACAAACGTCCCAAGGCCAAACAAGTAGAGCCGCCTGCGAGTAATGAGCTCGCTGATGCCCGCAAATACCAGTAAGAACGCAGCACACACGACCTGGAACAGGTTAGTAATCCATACTGCCCTGGAGGCCGGCACATTCAGATCGGCAGCAATGGTGGGCAGGGCGAGGTTGATCATGGTGGTATCGACCACCGCCATCAACGTACCGGTGACCAGCGCCAGCACGGCGAGCAGGCGCTCAGGCCCCGGCAGCCCATCGTCGCCAGGGCGAGTTTCAAACAGTCGCATGGTAGTGAATTCCTAAACAGACCCCTTACAAACGGCGAAACCGGCCGAAGCCGGTTTCACTGTGCGCTTACGCTAAAATAGTAGCACGCTAATCTTGTTCGTTGTCGAGCAGCAGCGCGTCGTCAACATCCGAGATTTCCAGGGCGGTTTCGTCGTCCAGGTCAATGGCTAAGTAGCTGTGCTCAACGCGCAGGAATTCCTGAAACAGCGACCAATCTAATTTTTCTGGCCACTGGCGCTCATCCTCTTCCCAGGCGCGTAGCTCGGTCTCCAGGATTTCTACGTGACGCTCGCGGACAAACGTCTCTAACGCCTCAGGGGTATCCATCTCGGGGATCAGGTATACCGTACTTTCACGTTCGACGTCGTCCAGGGTCAGGTCGTCGTCTCCCATGGTGGGTTCGAGCGCATTGATCCAGTCCACGAAGGTCTGGGTCGGCCTGACGCTCAGGGCAGAGCGATTTAGCAGTTTCATGGGATTCTCCTCGCCGTCGAAACGTTGACCATTATGGGCGCTAAATCGCGCCCTTACCAACTTTTCGTCCGCTACCGCCTGGTTGAGCGTTAATCCACCTCGGGGCGCATGGCCGGGAATAGCAGCACATCCCGAATGGAGGGGCTGTCGGTGAACAGCATCACCAAGCGGTCAATGCCGATGCCCTCGCCCGCCGTGGGCGGCAGGCCGTACTCCAGCGCGCGCACGTAGTCGGCGTCATAGTACATGGCTTCCAGATCACCGGCGTCTTTCTCGGCGGCCTGTTCACGGAAACGCTCTGCCTGATCTTCGGCGTCGTTCAGCTCCGAGAAGCCGTTGGCGATCTCGCGACCACCGACGAAGAACTCAAAGCGGTCGGTCACGAAGGGGTTGGCATCGTTACGACGCGCCAGCGGGCTAACTTCTGCCGGGTATTCAGTGATGAACGTGGGCTGGTCCAGTTTGTGTTCCGCCACTTCTTCAAAGATCTCGGTTTGAACTTTACCCAGGCCCCAGCTCTCTTTGACCTTGATGCCCAGTTTTTCCGCCGCAGCGCGGGCAGCATCTAGGGTATCCAGGTCGGCATCGGTGATGCCGTCGCCGTGATCCAGAATCGCTTGGCGCAGGGTGAGACGCTTGAAGGGCTGACCAAAATCGTAGCTGGCCCCCTGGTAAGTAATCGTGGTGGTGCCCAGCACTTCCTGAGCTGCCGTGCGCAGCATGGCTTCGCTCATGTCTAAAAGGTCGCGGTAATCCGCGTAGGCCCAGTAGAACTCCACCATGGTGAACTCCGGGTTGTGCCGAGTGGACAGCCCTTCGTTACGGAAATTGCGGTTGATCTCGAACACTTTCTCGAAACCACCCACCACCAGGCGCTTCAGGTAAAGCTCCGGCGCAATACGCAGGTACATATCGATATCCAGCGCATTGTGGTGAGTGATAAACGGGCGCGCCGCCGCGCCGCCGGGGATCGGCTGCAGCATCGGCGTTTCCACTTCCATAAAGCCACGGGCTTCGAAGAAACGGCGCATGGAGCTGATCACCGCCGCGCGGGTCTCGAACACCTTACGCGACTGCGGGTTCATGATCAGATCCACGTAACGCTGACGATAGCGGGCTTCTTGATCGGTCAGGCCGTGGAACTTATCCGGCAGCGGGCGCAAGCTCTTGGTCAGCAGCTGCGCCTCGACCATCATCACGTACAGGTCGCCTTTGCCAGACTTGTGCACCGGGCCACGGGCGGCGACGATATCGCCGATATCCCAGCCCTTGATGTCTTCCAGAACGTCTTCCGGCAGCCCCTTTTTATCCACGTAGAGCTGGATCTGGCCCGCCACGTCCTGAATCACGATAAAAGGGCCGCGTTTGCGCATCACGCGCCCGGCCACCGACGCTTGGTGGTCCAGCGCTTCCAGCTCGGCTTTGTCTTTCTCGCCCAGCAGGTTATGTAGCTCAACGGTGAGGCTGTCGCGGCGGAAATCGTTCGGGAAAGCGCTTTTGCCCTGCTCGGCCGCCCGCTCACGGCGGGCCGCCAGCTTGGCACGGCGCTCGGCGATCAGGTGATTTTCGTTATCGAGAGAAGACGCGTCTTGGTTAGCCATCGGGCACCCTATTCATGTTCAAACGCTAAAAAGATTACAAACCCTGCTTCAGGCTGGCGACGATAAACTGATCTAAATCCCCGTCGAGCACCTTGTCGCAGTTGCTGGACTGAACGCCGGTACGCAGGTCTTTAATGCGCTGATCATCCAGTACGTAAGAGCGAATTTGGCTGCCCCAACCGATATCGGCTTTGGAGTCTTCCGCTTCCTGCTTGGCCGCATTGCGCTTTTGCATTTCGTGTTCCCACAGCTTCGCCTTCAACTGCTTCATGGCGAAGTCGCGGTTGGCATGCTGGCTACGCTGGCTCTGGCACGCCACCACAATGCCGGTCGGCTCGTGAGTGATCCGCACCGCCGAGTCGGTGGTGTTAACGTGCTGACCACCGGCGCCGCTAGAGCGGTACGTATCGACACGCAGGTCGGATGGGTTAATCTCAACCTCGAAGCTATCGTCGATTTCAGGAGACAAGAACACCGACGCAAACGAGGTGTGACGGCGGCCACCGGAGTCGAACGGGCTTTTGCGCACTAAGCGGTGAACACCGGTTTCCGTGCGCAGCCAGCCAAAAGCGTGGTCGCCCTGGATATGCAGCGACGCCGATTTAATGCCCGCTACTTCCCCAGCAGAAATCTCGATGATCTCGGTTTTAAAACCGTGGCTCTCGGCCCAGCGTAGGTACATGCGCAGCAAAATGTTGGCCCAATCCTGGGCTTCGGTGCCCCCGGAACCCGATTGAATATCCAGGTAGGCGTTGTTTTCGTCCATTTCTCCCGAGAACATGCGGCGAAACTCGAGTTTTTCCAGGGCGCCCTGCAGGCCATCGAGTTCTTTGCGTACTTCCTCGACGGTGCCTTCATCCTCTTCCATCTCGGCGAGTTCCAACAGGTCGCGGCTATCGGCCAGGCCCTGATCCAACTCGTCAATGGTGGCCACAATGGCTTCGAGGGAGGCACGCTCTTTGCCTAGCTTTTGAGCGTAGTCTGGATCATTCCAGACGTTGGGGTCTTCGAGTTCGCGGGATACTTCTTCTAGCCGATCTTTACGCTCGGCATAGTCAAAGATACCCCCTAAGAACGTCTGTCCGCTCAGACAGGTCCTTGATCTGGTTATGAATCGGGTTGGTTTCCAACATGGATCGCCCTAGCCTTGGTCAGTAAATAGCGGGGTCTCATGCGCGCTAAAACGCGGCTTAAAAGAGACAGGCGCCGCTGAGGTGACTCACCGCTTGGCGTTTAACACCTTCGCGAGCCACCCCAGCGGCGGAATTCTGGCACGCATTGTAACGAAACCCAGCGCATACCGCATCCACCCCCCCCTTCGTTGCTAACGTAAAAAACCCGGCCGAAGCCGGGTCAGTAGGTCGAAGACCGATCAGTAAGCGCGAGCAGTCGATCAGAACCGATAGGTCAGCTGGGCACCGAAGCCGTGGGCTTGGTTTTTGTAGTCAGCGGCGTAAGTAGCACCACCGACGGGTACTCCTCCTGTTTGAGCACTAGCGAGCAGGTCTTGGCGATCCTGCTCAATAAAGGTGCTGCGCTCGGAGAGATAGGAGTAAGCGAAGTCCAGCGTTAGGTCCGGAGTCGGGCTCCAGCCAGCGCCGATAGAGAAGATACGACGCTCATCGGACGGAATACGCACGCTGCGGTCTTGGTCATTGGTGGGGGTGAAGTCTAACGTCACGCCTGCGCGCAGTGCTAAGGTCGGCGTTAGCTGATACTCACCACCAGAGGCAAAGGCCCAGGCGTTTGAGTAGTTTTGCTGCTCGTTGGTAATCTCGTTGCCCTGGCTACCTAAGATCGAAATTTCCTCAAACTGGCTCCAACGAACCCAGGAGGCGCCAAACATCAACTTCAAACGGTCAGTCATCTGCTGGGTCAGCGAGAAGTTAACCGTTTCAGGGGTGGTCAAATCCAGGTTAGCGGTATCCGCACGCACCACGTTGCCCAGCGGGTCTGTGGCTTGGAAGGTGCCTTCCAACTCATAATCCACTGCAGAACGATAGGTCAGGCCCAGCGTTGTTTCTGGCACCGGCTGATAAATCACGCCCAAGTTATAGCCCCAGCCGTCGTCGTCACCCTCTACCCGTGAATCCACATCACCGGCCGCATTAAAGGCAGCGCTAGTAGGCAGTTGACGACGTAGCTCGCCTTCCACTTGGTTGTACGTGACACCGATACCGGCTGACCATTGGTCGTTAAAGCGGTAAGACACGGTTGGCTGGGCACTCACTACACGCAGCTCGGTATAGTCACCGAAATAGCGGCCTTGGAAGGTATCTTCATACTCTGTCTGAGAACCGAAAGGTGCATAAACACCGAAACCAAATGCCAGACGTTCATTCACGGGTTGGGCATAAAACGCAAAAGGTATCAGCGTACCCGGCACCATATCGCCATCGTTAGTGCCAGGAATCGTGCCTACCGGCACCTGAACACCCGCCGGAGCGCCGCCTTGGGCAACACCGGCATCCAAGGTGCGGTTCGCCGTGACATTACTAATATCCGTATCGACGCTTAAAAAAGTACCACCCGCCGTAATCTGAGCGCGGTCGAGGAACGACATACCCGCCGGGTTGCCATACACAATGGTAGCATCGTGTACGTTTGAGCTACGTCCCGCATGGCCATACCCCTGCCCACTGACGCTCTGCTCGTTAATCTGATATCCGCCTGCGTTGGCTTGGCTTGCAAAGGTAACTGCTGCAACCGCGGCCGCTAGGGTTAATTTCTTGAAGTTATTATGCATTGTGGGCCTCTCTCCCGATGATCCGGCGGACTGTGCCATCCATCCGCGTTGTTCCTACACCTCAGTTTTCGCCCAATGCTTGGTCCGGTTCAAGTGCAAACGAGCGTTTTATTTTATTTTCCGCTTATACATTAGTCGCACGCTCGTTTTAAATCAGTGTTTTAGTCATTTCGACTGAGTCGATCACGCCTGCTTGACCTATGGGTTACCCAAAGGTTTTACACTACAGTTTGAACATTTACCACCAATCGGGGGGAGGTTATGTCGTTAAGCGATTTAAAAGTTGGCGAGCTTGCCAAACTCGGTCACGTCACTGCTGAAACCGTCCGCCATTACACCCGAGAAGGGTTGCTATCTCCCCAACGCCATCCCGACAACGGTTACCAGCTCTACTCCGCCACCGACTTGGAGCGTCTGCACTTTATTCAGCGGGCGCGCAAGCTGGGGTTTAGCGTGGCGGAAATCCGCGACATCCTAGCCCATGCCGACCAGGGCGACTCCCCCTGCCCGCTAGTGCGCGATCTGCTTGCCCACCGGCTGCCGCAAATACGCGCGCGGATTGCCGAGCTAGAGGCACTTGCCCAGCGAATGGAGCAGGCACTGGAGAGCTGGCGCGACATGCCTGACGGCACCCCCGATGGCCATAGCCTGTGCCGCTTAATCGAAAGTTTTCCCGAGGAGGCACCATGCAGTCACACACCCTGCAGTCACAAACGCTAACGCGCACCGTGCCCGGCATGAACTGCCAGGGCTGCGTCAAGCGTATGCGCGAGGCTATTCACACCAAAGATCCGTCGGCCAGTGTGGAGGGATTTCCCGCCGAGAAGCGCCTAGAGGTCACAAGCTCGCTAGATGGCAACGCGCTAGATAGTGCGCTTAGCGAGGCAGGCTACCCACCCGATGAAGCGCCGAGTGAAGATCCTTTACCTGCCGAGTCGGCCCCAACTTCCGAGGTGGCCGAAGGCCAAAATGTGCCCACTGACGCCCCCCAACAGCGGCTATTGATTAGCGGTATGACCTGTGCGGGCTGTGCGAAAAGCGTTGAGAAAGCGCTGGCGAATACCCCCGGGGTGAGTGCCGCGTCTGTGAACTTTGGCACCCACACCGCCCAGGTAACGGGCAGTGCCAAGCGCGATGCGCTGATTGAAGCCGTCGCCGCAGCGGGCTACCACGCTGAACCCATCGTGGATATGCGCGAAGCGGAGCGCACCCGTGAAGCCCAGGAAGCGGCAACCTACCGTCAGCGCCTCAAGGGCAGCATTCTATCGCTTGCCCTTGCGATTCCACTGATGCTGAGCATGTTCGTTTACCATCCGCACCCAATGGGCCTGGGCCGCCTCTATTGGCTAGTAATAGGCCTGCTGACCCTGGCTATTTTGGCCTTTCCTGGGCGGCACTTTTTCACCAACGCTTGGAAACAACTCAAGCACCACCAAGCCAACATGGACACCCTGGTGGCCATGGGCACCGGCACCGCCTGGCTCTACTCGATGATGGTAGTGCTCTTCGCCCCCTGGCTACCCGAAGTGGCCCAGGGCATCTACTTTGAAGCCTCTGCGATGGTGGTGGGGTTAATCCTGCTCGGCAACGCCATGGAGCTACGCGCCCGAGGCCGCACCAGCAGCGCCCTTAAACGGCTGCTCGACCTACAGGAAAAAACTGCCCGAGTAATACGCAACGGTGTGGAGCAGGAGGTCGCGGTGGACGATGTAGCGCTGGATGACCATATTCGCGTGCGCCCCGGTGAGCGGCTGCCGGTAGATGGCGTAGTGCTCGACGGCCAGAGCTATATCGATGAGTCGATGCTCACCGGCGAACCCGTGCCGGTGCACAAAGCAGCGGATGAAGAGGTAAGCGCAGGCACGGTGAATGGCAGCGGCAGCTTGGTGTACCGCGCCACCCGCATCGGCCGCGATACCCGCCTGGGACGTATCACCGAGCAGGTGGCCAGCGCACAAAACTCCCGCCCACCGATTGGCGAGCTGGCCGATACGATCTCAGGCATATTTGTACCCGCCGTGATGATTATTGCGGTGCTAACGGCCCTTGCCTGGTACAACCTCGGACCCGCTCCAGTGGTTATTCATATGCTGGTCACTGCCACCACCGTACTGATTATCGCCTGCCCCTGCGCGCTGGGCTTGGCCACTCCCATTTCCACCATGATTGGCGTGGGCAAAGCCGCCGAGCATGGCGTGCTGGTGCGTAGCGGCGAAGCGCTGCAAACCGCGAGCCGCCTGAACACGCTGGTCGTCGATAAAACGGGAACGCTGACCGAAGGCAAACCGCGCGTCACCGAGGCAACGGTGCTGCACGATGATAGCGCCCAAGTGCTGGCCTGGGTGGCCGCCCTAGAGAGCCGCTCGGAGCACCCCCTTGCCAAAGCGCTGACGGCCTACGCCGAAGAGCACAACGCCCGCCCCGATGCGCTGGCTAGCTTTGATAGCGTGACCGGCGGCGGTGTTAAAGGCACCAGCCAAGCTAATGACACGCTGCTGCTAGGCAATGCGCGCTTATTGGAAGCGTCTGGCGTCGACCTTTCCCCAGCAGACGAGAGCATTCGCCAGCTGGAAGCCAAGGCGCGCTCGCTGGTTTATTTAGCGGTGAATGGCAAGCTGGCCGCCCTCTTCGGCGTTAGCGACCCGCTGCGCAAAGATGCCGCCGCCGCCGTGAAGCGCTTGCAGGATGACGGATTAACCGTGGTGATGTTGACGGGCGATAACGAACATACCGCCGCTGCGGTGGCCCGCGAGGTAGGCATTAGCGAGTTCAAGGCAGGCATGACGCCCGACGACAAGCACGCAGAAATTGAGCGCCGCCAAGCGGCAGGCGAAGTGGTCGGCATGGTGGGCGACGGTATTAACGACGCCCCCGCGCTGGCCCGCGCCAACGTGGGTTTTGCCATTGGCCAGGGTACCGATATCGCCATGGAGAGCGCCGGTATTACGCTGATGCGCGGCTCACTACACGGCGTGGCCACGGCGATTGAGCTTAGCCGGGCCACGCTCACCAACATCAAGCAGAATCTAGTAGGCGCATTTGGCTATAACGTACTTTGTATCCCGATTGCCGCCGGCGTGCTCTACCCCGTAACCGGCATGTTGCTGTCACCGATCATTGCCGGCGCGGCCATGTCGCTCTCCTCCATCACCGTGGTCAGCAACGCCAACCGCCTGCGGTTATGGAAGCCCACCCAGCAGGAGGCCGTATGAGTTTACTGATCAATCTTGCGGGTATCGCAGTCATTGGCTTGATCGTCTGGTGGTTTTGGCTTAACTAGCAACCGTTTAGCTAACCCCGATATAACGCCCTGGCTTGTGGTTCAGGGCGATAATCAAGTTGAGCGTCAGCGCCCCCAGCACCGAGTAGCCTACGCGGTCTAGGGCTAGCTGGGTGAGTGCCACCAGCAGGATCACGCCATCGATGCCGAGCTGCACATAGCCCGCCCGCAGGCCGTGCTTATCCTGGAGGTAGAGGGCGAGAATGTTGATACCGCCGAGGCTGGTGCGGTGGCGAAACAGCATCAGCATGCCAATTCCCATTAATGCGCCGCCCATCAGCGCCGCGTAGAGCGAAGGCACGTTGGCAAACTCGACCCACCCTTGGGTGAGTTCGGAGAACAGCGATACCAGGCCGATGGCCGCAAAAGTGCGCAGCGTAAAGCTCCACCCCATGCGTTTGATCGCCAGATAGTAAAACGGCAGGTTGATAGCAAAAAACCAGATGCCAAACCCCCACCCCGTTACATAGTTCAGCAACAGTGCAAGCCCTGCAGTACTGCCGGTGAGCAGCACCGCGTGGGTGTAAAACGTCACCCCCAGCGCCACAAACAGCGTGCCCAACAGCATCGCCATGATGTCTTCATAGGGCTTGTGAGGGTCTTTAGGCAGGTCTTCCATGCGCATGAGTGCGTCCTTTTTAGGATTATTAGAGCGGCCGCTTAAGCGGCCAAGGACGCGAGGATAGCGGAGAGTATTAAACGGGGCTAGCGTGCTCCACCATAAGCTGCAATGACTCGCGACCGCGCCAGCGGTTGCGATTGAGCTTGTAAGCGCAGTGCAGCGTATCGCCCACGCTAAACGAGGGCAGTTCCCCCGGTGTGAGCGCGCGAAACCAAATCGCTTTGCTGGTGACGGCCCCCATGGAGAGCTCCATCATCAAGTGCGAACCTTCTGCACCCACCGGGCGCAGCGCTTCCACAATAAAGCGCCCTTCAAATAGCGGCGGGTCGAACTCCCGCCCATAGGGGCCTAACGTCTCGATTTCCACCAGCGTCGCCAGCGAGAGCTGGGCGGTCGAGAGCTCGCCATCGGTCCATAGGCGCGGGTAGAGCGGTGTATCGCCAAGTTGCTCGCCAACCGCTTGCAAAAACGCGGCTTTAAAGGCCGCTAGCTGCTCCCGTGGCACGCCTACACCTGCGGCACCACTGTGCCCCCCAAAGCGCGGCAGCGACTCAGGAGCAAGCTCAAAAGTACGCTGCAGGGCATCTCTTAGGTGCAGCCCCTCAATGGAGCGGCCAGAGCCGGTGAGCATATTGGGCGCGGCTGCCCGCGTAAGCACTACGGCTGGACGTCCGTAGGCCTGCACCAGCCGCGAGGCGACGATGCCCTGCACGCCGGGGTGACCATCTTCCAACAGCACCACGACGGCAGGCTCGTTGGCCTCCAAGGCGGGAACGGCCAGCGCCCGCGCCTCCTCGGTCATATCCGCCTCAATCGCCTTGCGGGACTGGTTATCCTGGTCAAGCACTTCAAGCTGACGGTTCGCGACACCGTCGCTCTCTGCCAGCATAAAGTGCAGCGCCGCGTAGGGGTCATCTAGCCGCGAACGGGCGTTGATCCTCGGGCCCATCTGAAACGCCAGTGTTTCGGCGTTGAAGGGCACGCTGTCAGCCCCTAACCGCGCTGCCATGGCCCGCCAGCAGGCGGCATCCATACGATTGATCAGCGTTAAGCCGTAGCTCACCACCGCACGGTTGGCGGGGCTTCCACCCAGCGAGACGCAGTCCGCCACGGTGCCTAACGCCACATAGGAGAGCCACGGCGAGAGCTTCGGCGTGGCCTCCAGCAACGCTCCCCACTCCACCAGTACGCCGCGGGCGAGCGACATCAGCAGCCAGGCCACCATACAGCCCGCAATGGTTTTATCCGGATAGTCGCAATCGCTACGAGTCGGGTTCACACAGGCATACGCGGAGGGCGGCGGACCTTCCAGGGGCAGCGCGTGGTGATCGCTGACCACCACATCGATACCGGCTGCTTTCAGCCGCGCAATGCGCGGCTCGTCAGAACTGCCGCAGTCGGCGGTAATCACCAGTGTGGGCAGCGGCTTTAAACTGAGCGTTCGCTCCACTAACGGCAGGCTGATGCCGTAGCCGTCGTGAATACGGTGGCCAATCAGACTGTGCAGCTTGTGCTCAGGCACACCAAACAGCTCCACCAGCGTGCGCCGAATGACCACGTGTGAGGTGATGCCGTCCACATCGTAGTCGGTCAGAATACCAATGGACTCGCCTTCAGCGACTGCCTGGGCAATTCGCTCCGCCGCGCGGCGACCATCGGCGAGTTTTTCAGGATGCACGAGATAGCGCAGGCTGGGCGACACCAGCGGCGCAAGCTCCCCGGTATAGCCGGGCAGCCGCGATGCCAAAAGCCTTGCCTGAAGCTCGCTCAGCCCTTCGGATTGCGCACGCAAATAAACAGCCTCGTCCAGGGGACGAGGCTCTAGGCGGGGCTGGTTACTCTGCTGAGAAAGGGGTGACACCTGGGTCATATCACCTCAGCGACGGTTGTCAGCGACGAACTGCTGTACCGCGCTCAATTCTGCGGGCAACACCGTATAGCGCTCTTTACGCTCCAGCAGGTCGTCCATGTGGGTCGGCAGCGGCACGCCCTGGAAGCCCGCTTTTACCACGGCTTCGGCGAACTTCGCCGGGTGGGCGGTGGCCAGGGTGATCATCGGCGTGGAGGTGTCTACACGTGCCCGCTCGGCCGCTCGGTAGCCGGTCGCCGTATGCGGATCGAGAATCTCGCCGGTACGATGATGCGCTTCCCGAATCACTTCCAGAATCGTCTCGTCATCGACGCTGTAGCTGGCGAACTTCTCGCGCAGCTTAGCCAGCGGCGCACCGGCAAGCGCAGTAGGCTCTTGCTGGAAGCGTTCCAGCAGGGCAGCCACGGCGGCACCGTCACGGTCGTAGGCATCGAACAGCAGGCGCTCGAAATTGGACGACACGACGATATCCATCGAGGGCGCTAACGTGGCCGCCAGCTCTTTCTTGGAGAAGTCGTTAGCCGCCAACGTGCGGTGCAGAATATCGTTGGCATTGGTGGCGATGATGAACTGCTTCACCGGCAGGCCCATCTTGTAAGCCATGTAGCCCGCAAAGACATTGCCGAAGTTAGCCGATGGCACGCAGAAGCTTACTTCCCGCTGGGGAGCGCCCAACGCCACGCCTGCGGCCACGTAGTAGACGATCTGGGCCATGATACGCGCCCAGTTGATCGAGTTCACCGCCACGAGCCGCGTACCGTTCAAGAAGTCTTGATTGGCAAAGCTGGCTTTCACCATCGCCTGGGCATCATCGAAGTTGCCCTCGATGGCGATGTTGAAGACGTTGTCGGCGAGCACCGAGGTCATCTGACGGCGCTGCACTTCGGAGACGCGGTTGTGGGGGTGCAGTATGAAAATATCGAGGTTGTCGCAGTGGCGGCAGCCTTCGATGGCCGCCGAGCCGGTGTCACCAGAGGTGGCGCCCATGATCACCGCACGCTCGTTGCGCTTTTTCAGGAAGTGATCCAGCAGTCGCCCCAGCAACTGCAGCGCCACGTCTTTAAACGCCAGCGTCGGGCCGTGGAATTGCTCTAACAGGAAGTGGCTGGCATCCAACTGTTTTAACGGCACCACCGCGTCGTGGTTGAACGTGGCGTACGCCTCGGTCACCAAACGGCGGAAGGTCTCGTCGTCGATCTCGCCGTTGACGAACGGCTTCATCACCCGAAAAGCGATCTCGGCGTAGGAGAGCCCGGCCATGTCGGCCAGCTCCTCTTTGGAGAACTCAGGCAGCGTTTCCGGGACGTAAAGACCGCCATCGCTGGCCATACCGGTGAGCACCACCTCTTCAAACGAGAGGGCGGGCGCTTGCCCACGCGTGCTGATATAGCGCATCGGTTACTCTCCTTCGTCCAGGCTTTCCACGCGAATACGCGTGACTGGGCCTGCGATATCGGCCATGGCTTCGATCTCGCGGATCGCTTCGTTCATCTGCTTCTCTTTGGTGCGATGCGTCAGCAGAATGATCGGTACCAGCTCGCCTTCGGTGGCCTCTTTCTGAATCAGCGCTTCAATGGAGATGCCCTGCTCGGCCAGAATGGTCGCTACACGGGCCAGTACGCCGGGGCGGTCCACCGCCAGCAGGCGCAGGTAGTAAGCCGTGGTGATCTCTTCCATCGGCATAATCGGCAGTTGGCTAACATCTTCATCGATGCCGCTAAACGCCAGGTAAGGCACGCGGTAGTGGTGGTCGGTGGCGATGTCGCGCGCCACGTCCAGCAGATCCGCCACCACGGCTGACGCCGTTGGCTCGGCACCGGCACCCGCTCCGTAGTACAGCGTGGGACCAACCGCATCACCCATCACCGCAATGGCGTTTTTCACACCATGCACATTGGCCAGCAGGCGCTCTTTGGGGATCAGCGTGGGATGAACCCGCAGCTCCAGCCCTTGATCGGTGCGCTTGGAGATACCCAGATGCTTGATGACGTAACCGAGGTTGTCGGCCTGTTCCACGTCTTCGGCGGTGATACGCGAAATGCCTTCGGTGAAGGCTTTTTCAAACTGCAGCGGCACGCCGTAAGCAATGGAAGCCAGAATGGTCAGCTTGTGGGCGGCATCGATGCCTTCCACGTCGAACGTCGGGTCGGCTTCGGCATAGCCAAGCGCCTGGGCCTCGGCCAATACGTCTTCAAAGGCACGGCCTTCGTCGCGCATGTGGGTCAGAATGAAGTTACCGGTGCCGTTGATAATGCCCGCGACCCACTCGATCCGGTTGGCCCCCAGGCCTTCACGCAGCGATTTGATGACGGGAATCCCCCCCGCGACGGCGGCTTCAAAGGCAACGATCACGCCCTTTTCATGGGCCGCACGGAAAATCTCGTTACCGTGAACGGCGATCAGCGCCTTGTTGGCGGTGACTACATGCTTGCCGTTGGCAATTGCGGTGAGCACCAGCTCGCGGGCAATATCGTAGCCGCCGATCAGCTCTACCAGCACATCCACGTTGGGGTTGTTCGCGACTTCAAACACATCGGTCGTCGCGTTAATGCCGGTAATATCGCAGTCAGGATGAATACTGCGGTGGGCAACCTGTTCAATCACAATCGGGCGGCCTGCGCGGCGGCTAATATCGTCCGCGTTGCGCGTTAATACGTTGAAGGTGCCGCCACCCACAGTACCTAACCCACAAATGCCTACTCTTACCGGTTTCAAAATACTTCCCCTTTCGTGTTGGGCACCCGCAGGTGCCGCTTCTTAAATCAGTGTCTCAGCGTGTTCGTTCGTTACTTAAGTGATGTTATTCATCTTTCAAACCTAACATGGCAACGAGCCGGTCGGGGGGTACAAATCCAGGCACCATTTGCCCGTCGGGCAGGATGATGGCTGGCGTACCTTGAACCCCTAGCGCTTGTCCCAGGGCGTACTGATCTGCCACCGGGTTATCGCAGCTGGCCTCTGCGGCAATCGTTTGTCCCTCTTTGGCCTGATTCATCGCTTCACTGCGGTTATCAGAGCACCAGACTTGCTGCAGGGTGTTGGCTGCACCGCTGCCCATACCGGCCCTTGGAAAGGCTAGGTAGTGTACCGCAATGCCCCGCTCGTTGAGCTCGGGTACGGTCTCATGGAGGCGTTCGCAATAGGGGCAGGTGGGGTCGGTAAACACCACCACCGTAGCCTTCGGCTCATCCACCCCTCTAAACACCACGCGCTCGCTCTCAGGAATCGCCGCCAGCGCCGACGCGCGTTCTTGGTTGCGGGACTGCTCAGTCAAATTTACCAGCCCATTATCCGCATTTTGGTAGAGGTCCCCTACCAAAAAGTGGCTGCCGTCCGCATTTGAATAAAACGATTCACCGCTCTCCAGGCGAACGTGATAAACCCCTTCCATCGGCGTGGCATTCACCTGCTCGACCGGCATCGCCTGCCCATTGACCTGTAAATTTTCAGCCAAGCGCTCGGCAACATCATCGGCGTAGGCAAAAGCAGGCAGTAAACTGCCCGCCAGCACCAGCCAGGGGGCACAGGATTTCGCAGCTGAGGGCATACGTTGGCGCATTCTTTGATTAACCTCGTGGATGGTGTTCAGCATGCAGTTGCTCCAGGCGCGCCTGGGCAACGTGAGTATAAATTTGTGTGGTGGATAGGTCGCTATGACCTAACAGCAGCTGTACGACCCGTAAATTAGCCCCATGATTCAATAAATGAGTCGCGAATGCGTGGCGCAACGTGTGAGGCGACAGCGGCCGCGATATTCCTGCCGTGATGGCGTGGGCTTTAATACGGTGCCAAAATGTCTGCCGCGTCATTGAGTTATCGCCTCGCCCGGGGAACAGCGCTGGGCGCGTTGGGTCCTGCATTAACGCCGGGCGCGCTGTTTTTAAGTATTGCGCCAGCCACTCGGCGGCCTCCTCCCCCATGGGCACTAGGCGGTCTTTATCCCCTTTGCCGCGCACGCGCACCACCCCCTGGCGCAAGTTGACTGCATCGCCGGTCAGGCCAACAAGCTCAGACACCCGCAGCCCGCAGGCGTAGAGCAGCTCCAGCATGGTGCGGTCACGCACGCCAAGCGGCGTGCCCACATCCGGGGCCAGCAGCAGGCGCTCAACCTCGTCTTCCTCAAGCGTATTGGGCAGGCTAGGGCGTACCTTGGGAAGCGATACATTGGCAAGCGGGTCGCTGTCTATATGTCCATAGAGCCGTGCCCAGCGATAAAAACTGCGCAGTGACGAAAGCATTCTGGCGTTGCTGCGCAGTTGGTAGCCTTGCTCGCGACGCTGCTCCATCCAAGTGCTAAAACGCGTTGGCGAGGCTGTGAGCAGCGTTTCATCATCGCGTTCAAGCTGCTGCTGCCAAGCGGTTAAATCGCGCCGATAGGCCGCTAGCGTATGGTCGCTGGCTCCCTGCTCTAACCACAGAGCATCCAGATAAGCATCAATCACGCTCATAGGCTAACGGTCTCACTGCAAGGCGACAAACAAAAACCCCGCCCCGCAAAGCGGTGACGGGGTTTTCCGTATCCGAGCGCCGTGCGCCCGTGAAAAAAGTGGCGATTAAGCCAGTTTTTCCTTGATACGCGCCGACTTACCGCTGCGCTCACGCAGGTAGTACAGTTTGGCTTGACGAACGTCACCACGACGCTTGACTTCGATAGAGTCAACCAGCGGGCTGTAGGTCTGGAAGGTACGCTCAACGCCAACACCGTGGGAGATTTTGCGTACGGTGAAAGCGGAGTTCAGGCCGCGGTTACGCTTACCGATGACCACACCTTCAAACGCCTGCAGACGCTCACGAGTACCTTCTTTTACTTTAACCTGAACGACGATGGTGTCGCCCGGTGCAAAAGCAGGAATCTCTTTGCTCATTTGCTCGGCTTCGATCGCCTGGATCACCTTGTTCTTGCTGCTCATCTTCATACTCCTAAATAACGTAATGGCTTGCCACGCAGTCGTGGAAGGGGCAAACCGTGATCCCGGCGCTCGAAGCGAGCTACGCGGGAGTCGTTATGGGTGACGCAGGTACGTAAGCTTACTACTGTATCCGTCCTGCACCGCCGCTCTGCCTACTCCGCGTTACCCAACGTAGCGGACAGAGCGTGTTCCTCGATAAACTCGTCTAGCAGCACTTGCTGCTCGGCGTTAAGGGTTCGCCCTGCTAACAGATCAGGACGACGCTGCCAGGTACGCCCCAGCGACTGCTTTAACCGCCAGCGCTTGATGGCTGCATGATTTCCGCTTAGCAGCACCTCAGGCACTTGGCGCCCGTCGATGACTTCAGGACGGGTATAGTGCGGGCAGTCTAACAAGCCGTCATTAAACGAGTCTTCGATAGCGGAATCCTGGTGGCCCAGCACGCCGGGTACCAGCCTTGCCGCTGCGTCGATCAGCACCATCGCGGGCAGCTCACCGCCACTCAGCACATAGTCGCCAATCGACCATTCTTCATCGATGTCACTCTCCACCACGCGCTCGTCGATGCCTTCATAGCGCCCGGCAACCACTACAAGAGGGCCTGCCGAGGCGAGCACTTGAACGCCCTGCTGATCTAACCGGCGCCCTTGGGGCGATAGGTAGATCACCGTCGGCGTGAGACCGGTTGCCTGCTCGGCACGTTGGCGAGCATCAAAGATAGCCGCCCGGAGGGTGTCTACCTTCATTAGCATACCGGGGCCGCCGCCATAGGGGCGATCGTCCACGCTGCGGTGGCGGTCGGTGGCATAATCCCGCGGATTCCAAAACTCTAGGGCAATGCGCTGTTTCTCTACCGCCCGACCGATCACGCCCTGCTGGGTAATCGCATCGAACATCTCAGGAAACAGCGATACCACACCAATCCACATCGCTGGTGCGTCTGTTTGGCTGCCTGCAGACTCCTCTGCTGCCACCGTTGCATCCGTCGCCGTAAGTTCGTTCAAAGCGTCTTGGCTCATCAAAACTCAGGGTCCCAGTCAACCACCATACGGCCGTATTCCAGGCTGATCTCAACGATCACATCATCGGGCAGGAAGGGTAACAGCCGCTCGCGCTTATCGATTGCGTCGTTATCACCGCGTACCACCATGACATCGTTCGCGCCGGTTTCAAACAGGTAGCTGACCTGCCCTAACCGCTCGCCTGACTGAGTGAAGACAGTAAGGCCCTCAAGCTCATGCCAGTAGTACTCATCGTCGGAAAGCTCAGGCAGTGCTTCTTTCGGCATCAGGATGTCCGCTTGCGCCAGCGCTTCGGCTGCCGTTCGGTCACCCACACCTTTCAGCTGCACGACAAGCCCTTTACCTTGCCGACTTCCCTGAACAACGTTCATGCGCGTTAGGTTTTCCCCTTGGCGCACCCACCACTCAGGGTACTCTAGAATGCTGTCCATGGGGTTGGTATAGGAGTACACCTTCAGCCAACCTTTAATCCCGTGAGGGCTAGTTAGCTTACCAAGCACCACATGTGTGTCGTCAGTATGGCTAGTGTTAAAACGCGTCATTGACGACCACTCCAGCTACAACAGCATCTATTGCTATGACTTGCGACGGGCAACAGGCTTAGGCCTGCTTGCGCGCTTCTTTAACCAGCTCAGCAACACGACCAGACAGCTGGGCGCCTTGGCTCTGCCAGTGAGTAACGCGATCCAGATCAACACGCAGACGCTCTTCTTGACCACGGGCAACCGGATTGAAGAAGCCGATACGCTCGATGAAACGGCCGTCACGGGCGTTGCGAGAATCGGTAACAGTCAGGTGATAAAAGGGACGCTTTTTGGCGCCACCACGTGCCAAACGAATGGTAACCATACGATAACTATCCTTCGGTTGAGGTTACGAGAGTGGGGCATAGCGCAAACCGCTATCAGAACACTCGTCATACTGTTTTCTTGGCGCACCACCTGCTTATATAAGCCAAGGCGACACACCATCAGGACCTTCACTGGCAAGTATTGGGGCCGTGCTAACGCACATTTTGCCAACACCCACGCATGAAGAGGCCGCATTCTACGCAAATGCGCTCGGCTTGGAAAGCCTGACAGCCAGAAAACTCACAGGCCGTCAACCTTACCAAGCGCATCAGAACGCGACGACAGGTACCATTTAGCGCCAGGGTAAGCCGCCAGGACCACCCATGCCGCCCATACCACCGGGACCACCCGGGCCGCCGCCGCCACCCATCATGCCCGACATACCGCGCATCATTTTCTGCATGCCACCTTTCTTGCCCGCTTTCTTCATCATCTTCTGCATCTGCTTGTGCTGCTTTAGCAGGCGGTTCAAGTCAGGCACCTGCAGGCCCGCCCCCGCTGCTATGCGGCGCTTGCGCGAACCGTTAATGATGTCGGGCTTGCGGCGCTCTTTGGGCGTCATGGAGTTGATCAGCGCTTCTAGCTTGCCTAGCTCCTTCTCAGGGCCGGGGCCTTGCGCCAGTTCGGCCATTTGGCCCATACCCGGCAGCTTGCCGAGCAGGCCGCCCATGCCGCCCATTTTTTTGAGCTGCTGAAGCTGGTCGCGAAAGTCTTCCAGATCAAAGCCGTCACCTTTCTTCACCTTGCTGGCAAGCTGGGCAGCTTTGTCCTTATCGACGGTGCGCTCGGCCTCTTCGATCAGCGACAGCATGTCGCCCATGCCAAGAATTCGAGACGCGACCCGGTCGGGGTGGAAAGGCTCTAGCGCATCGACCTTTTCACCAACCCCCATAAACTTGATCGGCTTACCCGTGACATGACGGACAGACAGTGCAGCACCACCCCTTGCATCACCATCAGCCTTGGTCAGGATCACACCGGTCAAGGGCAGCGCTTCATTGAACGCCTTGGCGGTATTTACCGCATCCTGGCCAGTCATGGCATCGACGACAAACAGCGTTTCTTGGGGAGAAACCGCCTTATGCAGTGCCTGAATTTCCGCCATCATCGCTTCATCGATGGCAAGGCGGCCTGCAGTATCGACTAGCACTACGTCGTGGAACTGAATTTTAGCGTGCTTGATGGCCGCGTTGGCGATGTCGACCGGCTTCTGGTCAGAGCGGGAGGGGAAGAAGTCGACCTGAACCTCTTTCGCCAGGGTTTCAAGCTGGTCGATGGCCGCCGGACGGTAGACGTCCGCCGAGACCACCAGCACCTTTTTCTTCTCGCGCTCACGCAGATAGCGGGCCAGCTTGGCGACGGAGGTGGTTTTACCCGCCCCCTGCAAACCGGCCATCAGCACGACAGCGGGAGAGCCTTTTAGGCTAAGGCCTTCATTGGCCTCGCCCATAATCGCTTCCAGCTCTTGCTGGACGATTTTGACGAACTGTTGGCCCGGCGAGAGGCTTTTCGACACCTCTTGGCCGACCGCACGCTCGCGCACCCGCTCAATAAAGGCTTTAACTACCGGTAGCGCTACGTCTGCCTCAAGCAGCGCTTTGCGTACTTCACGTAGGGTATCTTTGATATTGTCGTCGGTTAGCCGTGCTTGGCCTTTGATCGACTTCAGCGTCTGGGAAAGACGCTCGCTCAGATTCTGAAACATGGGGCCTCTGCCTCCGTCGCTGTCGCCGGGCGTATTCACCGGACGAATGTGGCCGCGATTATACGCGCTCGCGGCCTGAGTCTCCATGGGCGTCAGCGTTGGCGCTCGATGGCTGTGCGACGCCGCCTTGATTGGTTATAGTAGGCGAGCCGATCTAGATTGACCGGAAAATACATTGAGGCGTCCTGACTGGGAGGTATTGCCACTCGGATACAGGCGCTGTTCTGACCCTATTTTTCTCAACAACGCGCTGCAAGGCGCATGGATAGCATCATGCAGGCGCTCCCGTTCGCCACGATCGCTTTTATTCTCTATGTCGCCGCTGCTATTTGGCAGGGCATGACGCTGTTTCGCCGGGTGCCTCCCCGCCAAGGCATGGTACGTCTGCTAGGCGCGCTGGGCCTGCTGTTGCATATTCCTGTGGTCGTGCAGTTGGTGGGGGAATCACCGGGGCTGCTGCCCGGCTTTACCACCAGTGCCACGTTATTGATGGCGGTGGCGGTGAATGTGGTACTGGTGGCCAGCCTATTCAAGCCAGTGCTTAATGCGGGCATCGCGCTGTTTCCACTTGCTGGCATTGCCCTGATTGTGGCCACTTGGCTGCCTAGCCAGGGCAGCCATAGCGGCTTAACACCGGGTATTTTGCTGCATGCCGTGAGCTCAGCGCTGGCCTTTGCCGTGCTGGCCATTGCCGCGGTGCAGGCGGTGCTGGTGGGATTACAGAATCAGGCGCTGCGTCATCACCATATTCGCGGCATCGTCCAGTCTTTACCGCCGCTCACCACCATGGAGCGTGTGCTGTTTGAGCTGGTATGGGCGGGTATTGTGCTGCTGACCTTGTCAATTATTAGCGGCTTAATTTTCCTCGATAATCTATTTGCTCAGCATTTGGTTCATAAAACTGTTCTCTCACTGGGCGCATGGATCATTTTCACCACGCTACTGGTGGGCCGCTACCGTTTTGGCTGGCGCGGCATGCGAGCCGTGCGCTGGACCCTCGGTGGCTGCGCCCTTCTTCTGTTGGCCTACTTTGGTAGTAAATTCGTGCTGGAAATTCTGCTTAACCGCTAAGCCTGCGGGCTTAGTGGTGATCGCGTCAGTAAACGCGCGCTTGACACGCCACTGCCATGCTTCTAAAAATCGAGCTTAATACGCCATAAAGGAACTTTCGACTTGAGCGACGACTTCCCCCTGGGGTTACTGTTCGGCCTGCTAGCCTTACTCATCCTGCTGTCTGCCTTCTTCTCTAGTTCTGAAACGGGCATGATGTCGATCAACCGCTATCGACTTAGCCACCAAGCCAACAGCGGCGACCGTAGCGCCAAGCGCGTGATGCGCTTGCTTACCCGCCCCGATCGACTCATTGGCGTTATTCTGATTGGCAATAACTTCGTCAATAACTTGGCAGCCTCCATTGCCACGATTATTGCCATCCACTTTTTTGGCGATGTGTCCGGCCCGGCTATTTCCACCGCGCTGCTCACCATTACCATTCTGATTTTTGCGGAAGTGACGCCCAAAACCTACGCCGCTATTAAGCCTGAGCGCATTGCTTACCCCACCTCCTACGCCCTGGAGCCGCTGCTAAAGCTGCTTTACCCCTTGGTGTGGCTGGTCAATGTGATGTCTAACGGGCTGCTGCGACTGATTGGCGTGAAAAGCGTGGATAACGGCGGCGATAGCCTGACCCGTGATGAGCTGCGCACCGTGGTACATGAAGCGGGTACGCTGATTCCCTATCGCCACCGAGCCATGCTGCTGTCGATTCTGGATCTTGAGAACGTGACGGTGAACGACATCATGGTGCCCCGCCACGAAGTGTTGGGCATCGACCTGGACGACTCACTGGAAGATATTCTGACCCAGATCCGCACCAGCCAGCACACACGCCTGCCGGTCTATAAGGGCGATATCAACAACATTATTGGTATGCTCCACCTGCGCAACGCGGCGCGCTTTTTATCCCGCAGCGAAGTCACTAAAGCGGCGATTGTTCAAGAGGCACGCGAGCCCTACTTCATTCCCGAATCCACACCGCTGCATACCCAGCTGCTGAATTTCCAGAAGCAGAAGCGGCGGATAGGCATCGTGGTGGATGAGTACGGCGATGTAGAGGGGCTGGTGACACTTGAGGATATTCTCGAAGAGATCGTCGGCGAGTTCACCACCGACGTTTCTGAAGATGACGAGATTCACCAGCAGGATGATGGTAGCCATGTCATTGAAGGCACGGCTAACATTCGTGAGATCAATAAGATGCTGGGGT
This sequence comes from Halomonas sp. 707B3, assembly GCF_024158645.1. NCBI lineage: Bacteria > Pseudomonadati > Pseudomonadota > Gammaproteobacteria > Oceanospirillales > Halomonadaceae > Halomonas > Halomonas sp. 707B3. Next base: position 24,578 of record NZ_JAMZBE010000006.1, on the reverse strand, counting down.
GGCAACTGCCGACCGACGGCCCAAAGACGTTAAACGGGTTAATTCTTGAGCACTTAGAAGCTTTCCCAGAAGGTCCAGCCTGCCTGCAGATCGGCAACACACGGATGGAGATTCTGGAAATTCGCGATAACCTGATCACCTCAGCGCGCTGCTGGCAAAAGCTGCGCCTGGCCCGTCGCTAATCCTGCTGTCGCGGTTGGCAACGGGTGATCTCGCTATCGCCCGCGGCCTTCAATGCCCTAACCCGCTGCTCCAAGAAGCGCCTTAACGCCACACCCTCGACTTCATGCACTAAAATGGGCGGACCAAAGTGTAGGCTCACTGGCGCTCTAAACCGCGAAGGCCACTTCTTTAGTGCTTTGCCGCCGTAGTGGGAGGTCCACGACCCCCAGAGCCCCGCCAAGCCTGCCGGAATTACCGGCACGTTGTCTCGGGCGAGAATGGTTTCGAGCCCACGGCGAAAGGTATGAATGTCGCCATCTGGGGTTAAGCGCCCTTCCGGAAACACCATCACGATATCGCCCTCACGCAGCGCCTTGCTCACTTCATCCAGGGTGCGCCGCAGCGCTCCCGGGCTATGGCGTTCCGATTCGATCGGAATCGCTCCGACCAGTTGAAACCACCACTTCAGCCAGCGGGATTCGAAGATGGGCTGATCCATCACAAACCGTAGCGGCCTAGGGCTTCCACCGCCCAGCACCAGTGCATCCATAAAGCTAACGTGGTTACAGACGACCAACGCAGCGCCCCGTTTGGGTACGTGCCCTTGGCCATGCACCGACAGCCGGTAGCAACCGCGCATGGCCACATAGATCACGCGGCGCAGCAAGCAGCGGGTGGTTTTGATCCCCCATGTCACGTCACCGCCCCCCGGTGTCGCAACCCGGCCAGCACGGTGCTCATGAGTTGATCCAATAGCTCATCGACTTTGAGTTGCTGCCCCTGCCAGTAGCCTAGCCGCTCGTTCAAGCCAAGCTGCACCAAGCCGTGAACGCTGCCCCACAAGGTACGGCCAAGGCGGCGTGCTTCCAGGTCATCCAGCGCAGGTTGATACTGCTTTAACGATGTCTCCACCTGGGTAAACAGGGCTTCAATCAGGTCGCTCTGGCGCTGGTCCAACTCCCCTTCCTGGGCGAGCGGGTAGTCAAACAGCAGCTGCCAACGGTAGCAGTCTTGCTCCGCAAACCGCCAATAGGCGTGTGCCAGGGAACGCAGCCACGGCTCCGGGGCATCCTCAGCCAGGCTGGTAATGGTATGCTGCAAACGTGCGAGGGTTTCGACGTTGACGTGCTGCAATAAATTATTAAAGCTGCCGTATAGTTTTAGCAGCGTACTGGGCGCACAGCCCACCTCTCTGGCCAGGGCACGTAGTGATAAACCATGGACTGGCTGCTTAGCCAACCACTCATCACAAGCGTGCATGACCTGCGCGTGGAGGGCATCGGGCGCATGCTGTCTAGGACGGGCCATGGCGATCTCTTCAGGTCAACGGCAAACAGGGAAGAATGCCTCATCGCGCTTTAGCGTGAGCAAGGTATACGATAGGATACCTTACATCGAACACTGTTTTCGACACTAAAACGCGACATTTAACGTATTACTACTCCCCCTCGCCATTTTGTATCAGCGCCGCAGGCATCGCGCATTAAGGAGATCGGCATGACGGGACGCCTACACGTACAGCGCCTATCGCTCGCCCGCCTTGCGCCAGACCTAAAGAGCACCGAGCCACTCATTGAGTCGCCCAATCTAGCCCCGCGTCAACCAGTGTCGGCCTTCCGCCTTGAGCAGGGGCGCTTAACGCACACCCCTCTTTTTTGGGGGCTGACGCCGCCGTGGCTCAAAGTGCTCGACCACGCTCCTCACTGCGCGCGAGCGGAAACGCTTAGCAAGCGGGCCATGTTTCATGAGGCGTTTAGCGCTCGACGGTGCGTAATTCCTGTCAGCGGCTTTTATATCTGGAAGCCGCAGGCGCGCAGTAAGCAGCCGTTTCTAGTCACCCAAGTGAATCGCGGCCCGCTGCTGCTCGGCGCGCTCTGGTGCCGTTACCACACAACTCTCACCACTTTTACCGATTCGACGGCGCTGATCAGCGTGCCTGCCAATGCCTGCCTGTCACCACTGACTGACCGTTTACCGGTGATTATTCCCCCGGAAGCGCTACATCAATGGTTAGACCCCAGCACTGAGCTTACGTCGCTAACACCACTATTGATGCCGGCACCGCTGGAACTGTTGGGCGCTTTTCCGGTATCAAAGCATGTGAATAACCCTGCCTACCAGTCACCCTCTTGCGCGCACCCCACAGGGCCAATGCTGCGCTGGACCGTGTCACAGGAGCCGTAATGTTGCCAACCATGTCTGCTATTCCGCCTCGCCTTCAGGCGCGGCGCGCCGTTTTTGGCCTAACCATCGGCCTGCTCTTGGCCCCTGCCCCTAGCCTTTGGGCGGAAGAGAGCCCGGTTGCCGAGGTCATCACACCCACAATCAGCCCCTTCGATGATCGCGACTACCGCGTGGTAACGCTCGATAATGGCCTACAGGCGCTGCTGGTCAGCGACCCCGATGCCGACAAGGCCGCTGCTTCCATGAACGTGCGGGTCGGCAGCGCCCAGGACCCAGACGACCTACAGGGGCTGGCGCACTTTTTGGAACATATGCTGTTCTTGGGCACCGAGCCCTATCCACAATCGGATGCTTACCAGCAATATATTTCCGACAATGCAGGCTCCCACAACGCCTTTACTGCCCAGCAGGACACCAACTACTTTTTCGATATTGAGCCTTCAGCGCTGCCTGGCGCATTAGATCGCTTTAGCGAGTTTTTCCTCTCGCCGCTGTTTAATGCTGATCACCTAGAGAGCGAGCGCAATATCGTTCATTCCGAGTATATGGCGCGTATTCGCGATGAATCACGCCGCGAGAACGATGTGCTAAACCAGTTGCTCAACCCTGACAATCCCATTACAGGGTTTGCGGTGGGCAGCCGAGACACGCTGGCCAACCCAGAAGGCGAGGCAACGCTGCGCGAGCGGGTGATCGAGTTCTACCACCGCTACTACGATGCCAACGTCATGAACCTGACGATTGTGGCTCCGCAACCGCTGGACACCTTGGAAGAGCTAGTAATCGAGCGCTTTGCCGACATTCCTGATAATGACCTAAGCGCCCCCACCATTGATGCGCCGCTGATCGACCCCGACACGCTGCCGCGCTACGTAGAGCGACAATCGCTGCAGGATCGTCGCCAACTGCGTTTCTATTTCCCTGTTCCTGACCCTACCGACGAGTATCGCACCAAGCCAACTCAGCTCATCGCGCATTTACTGGGCGATGAGGGTGATGGCAGCTTGCTGTCGGTACTGCGTGAGTCAGGCTTGGCCGACGGGCTCTCCGCAGGTGTGGGCCGTGGCGATGGTAACGAAGCGCTGTTTACCATTTCCATCAGCCTCACTCCGGCGGGCGCCGAACGCCTGGACGATATCGAAGCGTCGCTGTTTGCCGCCATTGAGCAAATACGCGACACAGGCCTAGCCGAATGGCGCTATGACGAGCAGAAAAGCCTTAGCGAGCAGGCATTTCGCTTTCAGCAGCACGGCGCTCCTCAGCAAGAGGCCACCCGCCTAGCCATGAGCCTCTCCCGCTACCCGGTCGAGGACGTGCAGTACGCCGCGTACCGGATGGACGGCATGGACAGTGAGCGCCAGCAGCGCTACTTGGACGCGCTGACTCAGGACAACATGCTACGTTTTTACTCTGCCCCGGATGTCGAAAGCGACACCATATCGCCGTGGTTTAACACCCAGTGGAAAGAGCAGTCGCCGACCACCACCGGTCAGGCGCTGAGCGGCTTAGCCTTACCAGAACCTAACCCCTTTATTGCCAGCGACCTCACCCTTCAGGGAGGCCAGGATGAGCAGCCTACTGCCTTGATCGAGACGCCTACGTTTACCGCTTGGCACATGCAGGACAGCCGTTTTAATACGCCCAGCGTCGAGTGGCGGGTGAGCTTGCAGCATCCCAGCGCCAGCTACTCGGTGGAAGAAGCGGTACTCACGCGCTTGCTGGCAGGCTGGCTAAACGACAGCCTTAATGAGTCGCTCTACCCCGCGTGGATCGCCGGGCAGTCGTTTAGCGCTTACGCCCATGCGCGCGGTATGACGCTGTCGTTTTCTGGCTGGCGTGATGGCCAAACACCGCTGATCGAGCAAGCCCTTGAACAGCTTCAGCAGGCGGATATCTCTACCGGTGCGTTTGAGCGGGTGCGCTATCAGCTACAGCGGGAGTGGCGCAACGCCCCTCAAGCGTCGTTGACGGGTCAGGCAAGCCGCGCACTAGGTGAAGCGCTACTGACGCCGCAGTGGTCCACTGCTGAACTACTGGAAGCGAGCCAGCGGCTAGAGAAGCGCCATTTGGAGAATTTCCGTCAGCGCTTCTTGGATGATTTGTACATCGACGCCATGGCGGTGGGCAACCTGAACGCCGAGCAGGCGCAGGAACAGGCCAATCTGATTCGCGGTGCGCTTACGCCACGTTTGACACGCAACGACATTCCGCCGCTGACACCGCTGGAAGTCAGTGATGAGTCAGAAATACTGCATCCTCACAGTACCCGCGAAGAGTCGCTGGTGCTGCGTTATCTGCAGGGGCGCGATACCAGCGTTGAGGAGCAAGCTCGCTTGAGCGTGCTGGCCCAGTGGCTGGATACACCGTTTTACCAGCAGCTACGCACCGAAGAGCAGCTTGGCTACATCGTTAATGCGGGTTATTCGCCGCTGCTGGAAGCCCCCGGTATTGGTCTGATCGTGCAGTCGCCGGACGTGGACAGCGGTACGATTGCCGAGCGCATAGATGCCTTTATGAACGACGCGAAAACGCGTCTTAATGCGCTGAGCGATGAGGAACTAGCGGCCCATCGCCAAGCAGTCCATGACCGCCTGAACCAGCGGGACACTAGCCTGCCGAGCATGGCCAACCGCTATTGGCAGGCCACCGCGCTAGATGAGGTACGCTTTGACCGTCGCGAGCAGATCGCTGAGCTGGCGCTGGATGTCAGCGTTGAAGAGTTGCAGGCGCTGTGGCCTGCGCTGCTTTCACACCAGTTAGATATTCGCTTCAACCCCGGCGACTCGCCCAGCGATATCGCCGTCTACCGTGAGGCGCGCACGCCGTTCGACGCGCGCTAGCCCCATCGCCAGCTCAGGCATCAAATGCCTGGGCTGGCATCATAGCCTCAACAAACATCACCAACTCTTCGAGTATCTGGCGCTCTCGGTCTGTTAGCGTTTGCTGATTATAACGCTCGATTTCCCGAGCAAATGCCTTGAGCGTAAAGCCTGATAGTGCCGGGTCATTCATGCGCATCCAACGAAACGCCTCCCACTGCTCTCGCTCCTCGCCCTCTAAGGTGTCGGGGTAGCTGCGGGCGCGAAAGCGAAACAGCATCTCTTCCAGGCGTGGGTCTTGAAAGGCGAAGCGCTGCCCCACTAAGTCCCAGGGGTCCATGGCCAGCACTCGCTCCATCTGCTGACGGTCAGCGGCAGAGAAAAAACTGCCGGAGTAGAGCATTAAGTCAGGGTCTTGAGGCGACTCTTCGTAGCCGCCACTGAACACCTCGGCCACCTTCTGCGCTACACCGCTAGCCTCACGTAGGGTTTTCCAGTGCCCTCGGCAGGCGGCAATATCGATGCCCAGACGCGCGACAATCGCGCCGTACTCACCTTTCTGCTCGCCCTCAACATCTTTCAACACCGTGGCTGGAAAGATTACCGGGCAGCGGTTGATATGAATGACTTTGAGCGGAATGCGCGCTTCTCCTTCAGAAAGATCCTGCTGGCTGACGAACACCCGCTCACGAATCTGCTCGGCGCTGAGCGACAGTAAATCGCCGGGGTCGACGCTTAAATCGTAAACGATCACCCCGTTAGGGTTCGTGGGGTGCTCCGCCAGCGGCATCACCAGCGCGCTGCAGCCTCGGCTGGCAGGATAGCGGCGGGAAATATGCAGCAGCGGCTTGGCGCTGGGCAGGTCCAGCTGCTTGGCCACCGCGCGCTTGCCGCGCAGGCCAAGCAGGTAATCGAACAGTTTAGGGTTACGCGCTTTCAACAGCCGCGCCAGCGCGATGGTGGCGCGCACATCTGCCACCGCGTCGTGGGCGCCCTCATGGGCAATGCCGTTCGCAGCGGTGAGGTGTTCCAGTTTAAAGCTGGGAGCACCATCTTCCCGCAGCGGCCACTCAATACCCTCTGGGCGCAGCGCATAGAACGCCCGTACCACGTCGATCAAATCCCAGCGGGAGTTGCCGTTTTGCCACTCGCGGGCATAGGGATCAAGCAGGTTGCGATAAAACAGATGGCGGGAGACTTCATCATCAAAACGCAGGCTGTTGTAGCCTGCCACGCAGGTGCCGGGCTCGCTCATGGCGCTCTGCACCTGACGGGCAAACTCGGCTTCGGGAAGCCCACGACGCTGCGCTTTTTGAGGCGTGATGCCGGTAATCAGGCAGGCGGCGGGGTGCGGCAGGTAATCATCGGCGGGCTTACAGTACAGCTCGATAGGGTCGCCGATTTCATTGAGGTCGGCATCGGTGCGTAATGCAGCAAACTGAGCGGGCCGATCGCGACGCGGATCGGCACCAAAGGTCTCATAATCGTGCCAGAGAAAACTGGCAGGGGCGGCATTCGGTGGCGCCATGGATGCAAACTCCCTTGAGCGTGACAGCCCACCCATGCGCCGTGACATCTTTCGCTGGATGGGAACAAAAGCTCAAGCCTAGCACACTCGCGACGCTTCCCGCCGCCCCTCTGAGCGCTCCTTAACGTTTAGCTTTTAGGCAGCGTGACGTTAAGCTCCAGCACCGAACAGTTATCTTCGCTATCCAGCGAAATTTGAATGGCGTCGTCATCCACATGCACATAACGACGGATCACTTCGAGCAGTTCGCGCTCAAGCAGCGGCATGTAGTCAGGCTGACCACGTTGGCTACGCTGATGCGCCACGATGATTTGTAACCGTTCTTTGGCCACCGAGGCGGATTTCTTGCGCTCACGCTTCAAGAACTCCAGCAGTTTCATCGACGACTACCCCCAAACATCCTGCTCAGCAGACTTTTACGCTGCATTTCATGGAAGCGCAGCGGCATCTCTTCACCTAGCAGGCGCGAAACGGTATCAGTGTAGGCTTGGCCCGCGTCACTTGAAGCATCGTGAGTGACCGGAACACCCTGGTTAGACGCACGCAACACCGCTTCTGATTCGGGGATCAGGCCGAGCAGATCAATCGCCAGAATCTCGCGGATATCGTCCAGGGTCAGCATATCCCCAGAGGTCACTCGAGCAGGATTGTAGCGAGTAATCAGCAGGTGCTCTTTCACCGGGTCAAGCCCCTGCTCAGCACGCTGGGTTTTCGAACCTAGCAGCCCCAGAATACGATCAGAGTCACGCACGGAAGAGACTTCCGGGTTAGTCACGACAATCGCTTCGTCGGCGTAGTACATAGCCAGCTGCGCGCCACGCTCAATCCCCGCGGGCGAATCGCATAAAATATAGTCAAAATCACCTTTAAGCTGTTCAAGAATCTTCTCGACGCCCTCTTGGGTTAAGGCGTCTTTATCCCGGGTTTGCGAGGCGGGGAGAATAAACAGATTTTCGACACGTTTATCACGGATCAGCGCCTGGTTTAGCCCGGCCTCTCCTTGAATCACGTTGACGAGGTCGTACACCACCCGGCGTTCGCAGCCCATAATCAAATCCAGGTTGCGCAGGCCTACGTCGAAATCAATGACGACCGTCTTTTTGCCACGTAGCGCAAGCCCCGTCGAAATCGCTGCGGCGCTAGTGGTTTTACCGACCCCCCCTTTACCTGAGGTCACAACAATAATTTTGGCCAAGAGTCACTTCCTTCTTGAAGTCGTTCATTGCGAGCACGATTACGTTGCGCTACGCGCATAACGGGAACATCAATGTCATCAAAACAGCACACTGTAACGGATAGCGGCCGTGGCGTCGCTAGGCATGAAGCATTAACCGCCTCTCAGCCAAGCGGCTTACCCCAATGGCTTAATTTCCAGCTGCTCTTTTATGAAATGGACTTCTGCAGCGCGCCCTAAAAGCTGCGAGTCGATATCTTCCAGCCGCTTATAGTTACCCGCTACAGATAAAAGCTCTGCTTCAAGTTCGCGGCAGTAAATGCCCGCCTGGGTATTGCCATGAATACCCGCCAGCGCGCGCCCGCGCAGGGCACCATAAACATGAATACTGCCAGCGGCGAGCACTTCAGCACCGGCATTAACCGCACCGATTACAATCAGGTCACTACCTGCAGCGCTGACCTGCTGGCCGGAACGCACTGTCCCCCGGTAAAGCCGAGTGGTTACGGAAACGGCAGTAGCGGGCTTAATGTCATCATCTTCTGGCTCGTTCAACGGAGCGACAGTTTCCAACGCTCGTGCGCGCCCCTCTTCAACTGGCGCGAACCAGCCGAGCCCCAGCGCCCATGCCGATTGGCGAATCGGCTCAGCACCACCACGTACGGCCACGGGTAACAGCTTGTGGTCGCGGCATACGGCGCAAATCCGCTCTAACGCAAGGTGGGGCTCATCGAGTTTTTCCACGCTAAGCACAACGGGTGTATGCTGAAAGAAAGCGGGAGATTGCGACAGTTTGCCAGCAAGCTGCCGCCGGATACGCTCCGGGTCAGCGCTCGTTAACTCCATGACGGTCATCGGCAGCATGCCGCCCTTGAAGGTAAAGGCTACGTCGGCGCTGTTGGCGTTGAGGCTCATGGCCGAACTCCATGTCATGTTCAGGTAAGATAAGGGTAGCGCAATCTCGCGCTTTGCGTTGTGAATCGCTGGAAAACCCACAGCGCTACGGCAAAGCTAAGCGACAGCGACGAGGACTGCAACCGCCTGCTCATCGATGTCTTATTTTTTTCACGTTACGCACCTCTTAGCAGGATGATCCATGCACGGACTGTTACGACGCCTGTTCGCTCCTCGGTGGCAACACCCCGATCCCGAGGTGCGCCGCAAGGTACTCCATCAGCTTGACCCTCAGCAAACAGAGCAGCGGGAGGCCCTACACGCTCTCGCCAACGATAGCGACAGCACTATTCAGTTAGCGGCGCTGCTCGCGCTTGACGATCTCAATGGCCTGCTTGTCTCCTATGAGCAGCACAGCCAGGACGAAGCATGGTTCAACGCCGTTTGCCAGCGGCTCACCGGGGCTGAGGGCCATGTAGACTTGCAGCAACGCCAAGCTCACGTGGAGAGCCTGACCGATCAACGAGTGCTGAATACGATTGCCATGCAGGGCGATAACCTGGGGCTACGTCTCACCGCACTAAAGCAGCTGACGAGTGAAGAAGACTGGGTGCAGCAGGCGTGTCATAACAGCGTCGCGGCGGTGCGTCATCAAGCAGCAGAGCGGGTCAACGACGAAGAGAACCTCAAGAGGCTGCTTAAAGAGGCGCGCCGTGACCGCCAGGTGGTTCGCTTCGCTAAAGAGAAGCTCACCCAGCTGCGTAACGATGCTGAATGGCTTGCAGAACAGCAGGCCCAGCGGGAGCACCTGCTCACCCAGTTAGAGCAGCATGCCCGCGCCCCCTGGGAACCGCTTTACGGTGGCCGCTTCCGCCATTTAGAAAGAGAGTGGCAACACCTCAGTCATCCGCCCAGCGTTAGCCAGGAGCAGCGCTTTCATCAAGCGGTGCTGAGCTGCCGCAAAACGCTCCACGACCATGAAACTCAAGAGCAGGCCCGCCAGCAAAGCCTTGCCCGCCGCGCTGAAGCAGAAAACACCCGCGATCAGCTGTTGGAAGGGCTAGAAGAGACGCTAGAGGGGCTCACCCACGCCAACGAGCTGACCGCTCAGGACATTGACAGCCTGCGCGCTCAGCGCCAGCTCTTGGGCCAGCGCTGGCAGTCGCTCTCGGACCTTCACCCGCCGAATGAGGCCACCCAGCAGCGCTACAGCCAAGCGCTCAAGCAGTATGAGCAGAGCATGGAAGCCTGGCAGCGTTGGCAAACCGTGAGCCTTGCAGTAGAGCAAGCCTTGGCCAACAGCGATCACGATGGGCTAGCAGAGCACGTCGCCCAGTGCCGCTGGCCAGCGACGCTGACGGCCCCATCGTTGCTCGCTCAGGCGCAAAAGCAGCTTGCCACACAACATGCTCCGCCCCAGCAGCCAGGCCTCTCCCTTAATGCGCTTAGCGCTGAGTTGGATAACTTTGAACACCTGTTAGAGCGTGGAGCATTTAAAAGTGCCAGCCGTTTACATCAGCGTTTAAAGCCCGCCATTGAAGCGCTGACAAGCGGCGATGCCAAACCGCTAAAAAGCCGCTTAAAGCACCTGGGTGCGCGGCTTGCCGAACTGCGCGACTGGCGCGGCTTTGTAGCAGGCCCTAAACGTGAGCAGCTCTGCGCCAGCATTGAGGCATTGGCAGACGATCCGCATATGGCGGAGTCTGCGCTTGACCGGCACCACCGCCAACTGGTGAAAGAGTGGAAAGCGCTTGGTGATGCGGCAGCGAACCGTGAGCAGTCAGCCCGCTTTCGAGCGGCCTCTGACCGGATCCATGAGCGCCTAGCGCCATGGCGTGCACAGCTTGACCAGGAACGAGAGGCCAACCTGCACGGCCGCGAAGCGCTGTGCGAGCAGCTGGAAACGCTGCTTGCTCAACCCGCTGAAGATGCCGACCCCGATATGCTGCGGGAGATTCGTGATAAAGCGCGCCACCAATGGCGCCACTACTCTCCGGTGCCCCGGGAGCGCTCCGAGGCCATTGGCCGCCGTTTTGGGGCAATCCGTCACCGCCTGCAGGCGCTCATTGACCAGCGTGCTGAGCAGATCGCCGCACAAAAGCGTGAGCTGATTGAGCAAGTGCAAGCACTGCAAAACGATAGTGAACAGCCACTGGCAACGCGCATTGCGCGCACCAAGCAGCTACAGCAGCAATGGCGCTCGTTAGGCCGCGCGCCCAAAGGGGAGGAGCAAGCACTATGGAAGACCTTCCGCAGCGCCTGCGACCAGCTGTTTGCTCAGCGCGACGCGCATAAGCACGAACAAGCCAACCGCCAGCAGCAAACGCTTGACCAACTGCAGGCCATTATTGATGAAATGGATGGCTGGCAACCTACCCAGGCAGATGAATCGGAGCGGCTAGATACCTACCTTGCCAGTATCAGCCAGCTAGAGCCTATGCCCCGCAATCGCCGTAGCGAAGGGATGCAGCGCCGCCTCAGCGGCATTGTGCGAGCCAAACGAGAGCGTTTAAGCCGCCTAGAAATTGTTGGCAAGGTGCAGCAGTGGCATGCCTTACTACCGCTAGTGAATGCGCACTTACATGCTGACCAGCAAGCGCTCAATGGTGAGGGCGCACAGGCCGTGGAGGCTACCAGCGAGATATCCATTGAGCTAACAGAGGCCTTCAGCGAAGCACACCAGCAGCGCAATCACGCTCGCCTTTCTACCCCACTGCCACTTTCAAGTGAGCAACAGAGTGCGTTAGAAGAGCAGTTGGCACGCCTAAGAGTCCATCTTTCATTGCTCGCCTTAGGCAGCGTCAAACAGCGTGATGAACCACTGCGACTCGCCATTCAAGTTGAGCGCTTAAACAGCGGCATTCATACTGAGCGCAGTAAAGCGGATGAGCTGGACGAGGTACTGGTGGCGCTGTTGGCGCTAGGGCCAATGCCTCACAACTTATGGCTGCAAGAAGTCAATGAGCTGGATAACCTACTGAGCCGTTTGGCCCGCCCGCCCCAGCCATAACTCGCTTACACATAGCGCTAGCACACAAAGCAAACGGGAGGCGCATCGCCCCCCGTTTTTCGCTTTCTTTCTTGTGAAAAGATCGCTGGTGCTTAATGGTAGGGCTTAGCCCATAAACTGGCCGCCGTTAATATCAATGTTGGCACCTGTGATAAAGCCGGACTCTTTGTCGGCCAGGAACGTCACCAAACGACCAATCTCTTCTGGGGTGCCGTAGCGTTTTACCGGAATCGTCTCGCGAATCGCTTCACGAACCTGCTCCGGAATTTTCATAATCATGTCGGTGGCGATATAGCCGGGGGAGACGGTATTCACGGTAATACCCTTCGTGGCCGTTTCCTGCGCCAACGACATGGTTAACCCGTGCATCCCCGCTTTGGCCGCTGCGTAGTTCACCTGACCAAACTGGCCTTTACGACCGTTGATGGATGAGATGTTAATAATGCGCCCATAGCCATTCTCCAGCATTCCCTCAATGACGCTACGGCAAGTGTTGAAGACGCTATTAAGGTTAGTATCAATCACTTGATACCACTGCTCATAGGACATCTTTTTCATGGTGCCATCGCGGGTAATGCCTGCGCAGTTGACCAGCACGCTGATCGGCCCATGTTTTTCATGGATTTCGCGGGCGCCTTCGAGACAGGCGTTATGGTCGGACAAATCAACACCCGATAATACGATGTTGTTATAGCCGTCGGCTTGCTGGGTTTCCAGCCAGGTTTTGGCTTTGTCGGGGTTATGGTACCCCGCCACCACCAGATAACCCGCATCTGCCAACGAACGACAAATTGCCGTTCCGATTCCACCAGTTCCACCAGTTACCCAGGCGACGGGGGCTTGATTGGCCATTGACTACCTCCCTGATAAGACAAATGGCTTGGACCTTAATCACTGTTATGGCGTCGCAAGCCACTCTGAATAAGCGCATTCGCGCCTCTTTCACTCACAGCACGCCGCTTGTTCTATTGGGCGACACACCGACAGTAAGCTTTTTGTTATGCTGATTGAAAGCATAGCTTTACTCTCTCAATGTTGCAGCACGATGAAGATGACTGCCAGCAAGAAAGCGATTTATATGAGGGGTTGACTTAGCGTCAAAAATGCGTAGAATACGCCACACATTGATGCGGGGTGGAGCAGTCTGGTAGCTCGTCGGGCTCATAACCCGAAGGTCATCGGTTCAAATCCGGTCCCCGCTACCAAACATAGAAAAAGCCGATTCTTTAGGGAATCGGCTTTTTTGTGCGTGTACGGTAAGCAATGCTTGGGGAAGCAGCTCGTCGGGCTCAGCTCTTTATCACCCCAGGAAGGTCATCGGTTCAAGTCCGGCCCCCGCTACCAAACATAGCAAAGCCGATTCTTTAGGGGATCGGCTTTTTTGTGTGCGCTCTTCCGGCTCAGCGCTTTATTTCCTTTCACTTCCTTGAATCCCTGGGCGGCTGCCTGCATATCATGGAGTAACCTTTTTAATGCGATGCAGAGTTTACCCATGTCGATTATTGATCCCCGTACCGGCAACCCGATGACTGCCGACCCTGTCGCGAGCAATAATGCGCCCACCAGTGGCGAGCGCCCTAGCGTGACTCGCGAAGAGGTCATCATTGAGCTCAACGCAGGTAACATTCAGCAAGTACTGGAAGCCTCTATGCAGGTGCCAGTGCTGATGGACTGCTGGGCTCCCTGGTGTGAGCCTTGCAAGAACCTGATGCCTGTACTTGAAAAACTGGCGGTGGAGTACGCCGGTGCCTTCTTGCTGGCAACGCTGGATGTGGAAGCCAATCCAGAGATCGCTGGGCAATTGGGCGTGCGCTCGGTGCCTGACGTGAAGCTCATTAGCCAAGGCGGCTTAGTAGACAGCTTCCAAGGGGCCCTGCCAGAGAAAGAAGTGCGCGAGTGGCTCAACCGCTACTTCCCTTCCCCCAGTGACGCACCGCCCAGCCCTGAAGAGCAGGCAGAGGAAGCCTTGAGCACTGGCGATGCCGCAGGCGCGCGGGAGATTTACCAAACGCTGATTGGCCAATACCCGGAACATTACGCCTACCAAATTGGCCTTGCCAAAGCGCTGGTGGCGGAAGGGCGTGGTGACGAAGCCCGTAGCGTGCTGGATAACCTGCCGCCAGAGGAGCGCGATGCAGCACCCGCCCGTGGCGTTCGCGCCAGCATCGAGTTCAGCGAGCAGGCACTCTCAACAGAAGAGATCGCCGCGCTGGGTGATCGCGCTGACAGCGAAGCGCAGTACCAGCGGGCGCTACGCCAAGTGGCCGATGGCCAGTACGACGCAGGCCTGGAAGCTCTGCTGGCGCTGATGAATCAGGACCGCGCCTATAACGACGACGCGGCCCGCAAAACTCTGCTACAGGTCTTTGACGCGCTGGGAGCCGACCACCCTCTAACGGTCATCTACCGCCGCAAGCTGTTCGCCCTGCTCTATTGATAGCGCCTGACGAAGGCAACGTTACGCTTTTAACAGCGTATCCATCCGCGATAACGCCGCTTCCAATTGGGAAGCGGTGGTTCCAAAGTTAAGCCTCACAAACCCTGGGCAGCCAAAAGCCGCGCCGTCTGACAACGCCACACCCGCCTGCTCCAACAGCGTTTGTGCGGGAGATGCCCCCAGGCCCGCTTCACGCATATCTAGCCACGCCAAATAAGTCGATTCTGGCGCACTCAGCGACACCCCAGGCCACGTTGCCACACGTGCTTCTAACGCTGCGCGATGGCTGCGTAGAACGTCCAGCAGTGCTTGTCGCCAAGGCTCGCCCTCTTGATACGCTGCCTCGGCGGCCACTAAGCCCAGCACGTTACCATCCGGTAAAAACCCTTTTGTGGCTGCGGCAAAGCGCTTTCGTAGCGTGGCGTCGGGAATGACCGCGCAGGCACTGGTTAACCCGGCCACGTTAAATGTTTTTGAGGGCGCCCATAGAGTAATCGTGCGTTTGGCCAGTTCAGGGAACAGCGCCGCCAGGGGGCGATGGCGTGCTCCTTCATCCAGCAGCAAATCACAGTGCAGCTCATCGGAGACTACCCATAAATCATGGCGCTCGACCAAGGCGGCTAACTGCTCAAGCTCGCTCAGCGTCCACACGCGCCCGGTCGGGTTATGAGGGTGGCACCAGAGCAGTAGCCGGGTTTGCGGGGTAATGGCCGCCTCCAGCGCCTCGATATCCAGCCGCCAAGGCTCGCCAGGGGCGGCTGGCTCCGCTAACATCGCCTGTTGCGCTAGCCGCCCAGTGCGTTCAGCCACGGCCAGGAAGGGCGGGTAAATAGGTGCAATGGTCAGCACGCCCTCTCCCGGCTGGGTCAATGCCATGGCAGCAAAGTGCAGCGCGGGCACCACACCGGGTAGCCACTGCTGCCATTCGGGCTCAATGGTCCACGCATAGTGGTGAGCGCTCCACTGGCAAAGGGCCGCGGTGAGCGTGGCGGGCACTTCGCCATAGCCGTAAACGCCGTGGGCCACACGCCGTTGGAGCGCGTCGATTACCGCAGGCGGCGAATGAAAGTCCATATCGGCGACCCATAGCGGCAGCACATCCTGCGCATAGCGGTGCCATTTCTGCGAGGCGTAATTTCCTTCGGGAGCGCGTCGCTCGACGGGCGTGGCAAAATCGAACGCCATAACAAATCTCACTTATTTCCACGGGAGTAAACACTGAGCATGCCGCAAGATGACTTTTATACCAAGATGCGCGCTGGCCTATCGGCGCTGTTGCGGCAGTGGCGCTCGCTGGGTCAGGCAGATGCCGACCAGCTGGCACTCATCCTGGCAGAAACCGCTAGGGTCGCTAAACTAGGCACCCCCGATGCCACGCCAAGTGGCGCCACGCTGGAGCAGTGGAGCCAAGACCAGCAGGGCGAGATGCCGCTGTGGGCGCCACGCACGGCGGTGTTTCTGCTCAACCAGATGCCCGCCCGGCCTACCCCACAAAGCGATGAAGAAGCCTGCGCCTGGGCGTACTGCTGGCTGCGTAACCGCTCGTTTGATTCGCTGGACGCAGCCCGCGCCGCCCTGCCTGCCCACTTAGCCGAACCGCTGGACGAGGCCCTGGCAGCTGCCTGGAGCGACCAACAGGGGCTGAGGCTGGTATAGCTTAGCGCCGTTTGCGCCCCGGTGATTTCGGTTTGAAGCCCGCAGGCTTGGTGGCAAGCCAATCGACAAAAGCGCGAATATCGGCATCGTTCATCAACGCTTCCAAACTAGCCAAGCGGTCGGCCAGCTCGCGCTCGCTGTAGAGACGGTGAATGTGCTTATGGCAGGGATGACACAGCCACACAATGGCCGTTAGCCGCTCTTCACGGCTATGGCGCTTTTGATAACGCGGCTTGTTATGCAGCGTCCTTGGAATGAGATGGTGCTTGGTGAGCGGCGATGCACGCTGGCACAGTTCGCAGCCACTGGGTTTAGGCGGCGGAGAGAGCACGTGGGTGCCGGAATCCGGTGAAAGGGACACGGTAAACAGCCTCGCACGCTAGCAGCGTCTTAACGGTTAATAACACCTAATGTGCTAAAAATCAGCGACATAATAATAGTAACCACATAATAAACGTAAGGAAAACGCCGCATGGTAGAAGTACCACTCACTTGGCAGTTAGCAAAGCTGGGGCTCTCCGTCAGCATGGTTTTGGGCTTAAGCGCTATCGCTGTCCGTGCTAGCCCGCGTATTGCAGGACTACTCTCAGGTTATCCTTTAGGCACCGCACTAGCGCTGTTTTTTATCGGTCTAGAGATCTCGCCCGCCTTCGCTACCCAGAGCGCCGTGCATACGCTAGCCGGGTTTACCGCGACAATGGCATTGGGGGCAGGTTATGTGGTCACAGGCCGCCAGCCTGGCATCAAGGGCGTTATTAGCGGTGTGCTGGGAGGCTTTGCCGCGTGGCTGGTCATGAGCACCCTGCTGGCGCAATTCAGCTTCACCCGCTTCAGCGGCACGCTAGTAACGCTTTGTGCCATTGGCGTTTTCAGTTGGCTGTTCCGCTCCATTCCCGATGTGAAGAGTACCGCGAGCAGCGCCTTTTCTTGGCCCGCGCTAGCGGCACGCGCGGGGCTTGCCACTGTTATTATTTTTGCTATCACCCGTATCGCCCACTGGCTCCCCCCAGAGTGGGCAGGCACGCTGGCTGCATTTCCCGTCACCATGCTGCCATTTTTGCTAATCCTGCACGTGGGGCATGGGTATGCCCCCGTCGCCACAGTCATTAAGCATTATCCCATGGGCCTTGGCTCGCTGCTGAGCTATACCCTATGCGTTTCATACACTTACAGCACGCTGGGGCTTTTCTGGGGAACGCTGGCAGGATTTCTCGCCGCGACCCTATGGCTGCTTGGCTGGATGCAGTTCACTGCTTGGCAACAGCGCCGTAACGCTTGACCAAGCGCTCGCTTGGGTTAATTCTGGGAGGGTTCTTACCTCCCTCGTTCCCTCTAATAATAAGGATAGCGCTATGTTCACTCGCACCATTGAGCCCGCTTTTTACGATACGGATGCCCTTGGCCATATTAATAACACGCGGCTCCCCGCTTGGTTTGAGCTGGCACGCAACGACCTGTTCAAACTGTTTACGCCCGACCTGAACCCTAAACAGTGGCGATTAATCATGGCGCGCATGGAAGTGGATTACCGCGCTGAACTGTTTTACGGCCATGACATCGAAATCCGTACCTATCTAACCCGTTTGGGCAACAGCTCGTTTACCGTCACCCAGGAAGCGCGGCAGCATGGTACGCTGACCAACTTAGGGCATACGGTAATGGTGCAGTACAACCATCAGGAGAAGCGCGCCGTTCCTATTGAGGGTGAGCTGCGCGAGGCGCTGACAGCACATTTGGATACCGCGCCCGCCTCCTCTTAATTCCCCCTGCCATATATGGTGGGGCCTTCCAGGAGTCACCATGGCTATTCGCTATAATCTCTGGATTGATCCTGACAACACGGCGCAGCACCGCGCCGTGGAAGCCGACCTTGAACGCTACTTCATGGAGCGCTTCGCTGATTACCCGCATATCCGCTTGTTCGGCGCAGACCCCTACGATTATGATGCCCCATTCAATCGACTTTACGACGTGCTAATGGCCCGCGCAGCTGAGTATTGCGAGGAGAAATGGCGCTATGTCGCTTCTCCAGAACAGCTCAATCGCTGTTTTTTCCGCGCCGTTGGCCGCTCAAATAAATTTGTCCAAGACGACCGAAAGTGAGAGTTCTACGCAATGGTAATTCGTACCGACCAAGCACCCGACGAGCGCCAGCTGGCGATTATTACCCAACAGCTCGGGCGAGCGCCTCGCGGTATCGAAGCCGTTGCAGCCACGGATACACAGGGCACCCCTTTAGTGCTGCGCATGTCACCGATTGTGGATGGCAAGCCTTTCCCCACGCTTTACTGGCTCTGTTCCGACCTGCTTAAAATCGAGATTTCGCGCATTGAAGCCGTGGGCGTGATCAAGTCGCTAGAACAGCGTCTGCAGGAAGAACCTGACTTCTTAGCCGCTTACCAACAGAGCCATCGCGATTACGTTGATGCCCGCTGGCGCTTTATGAGCGAGGCTCAGCGCGAAGAAGTGGCACGCCTGGGCTACACCGATGTCCTCACCGAACGCGGTGTAGGCGGCATCAGCAACTGGCAGCAGGTGCGCTGCCTACATACTCAATACGCCCATCATCTGTGCGGTAACAATGTGATTGGACAGTGGATGGACGAACACTACGACGTACAGCGCTGCCTAGGCTAGATGTCCTGCAATGCCTCCCGCTGATTCACCCTTAACTCCTCTGCGATAAGGACACCCCGACTATGTCACGCATCTGTGTTTACCTCGGCTCAAGAGAGGGCAACAGCCCAGCATTCCGCCAAGCCGCCCATACGCTTGGCACGGCTCTTGGGCAACGCGGGCACACCTTGGTATACGGCGGGGCACGCGTCGGACTAATGGGGGAACTGGCCAATGCAGCACTAAACGCGGGCGGCAGCGTCATCGGCGTTATGCCCGACCATCTCGTTGAGCGTGAACAGGCACATTTCGGCTTAACCGAGCTGATTCGCGTGCCTAATATGCATGAACGTAAAGCCACCATGGCGGCGAACGCTGACGCCTTTATCGCCTTGCCCGGTGGCATTGGCACGTTTGAGGAGTTGTTTGAGATCTGGACCTGGGGCTATTTGGGGCTACACGACAAGCCGATGGGCCTGCTAGATACCGATGGATTTTACGCCCCACTGCTGGCGTTTTTAGACAGCACGGTCAGCCACGGTTTTCTGGCGCAAGCTACACGAGACATGCTGCTTGATGCACCGACGCCCAGCCAGCTATTAGACGCTTTAGAAGCAGAACTAAGCTGAGTACGAGCAGAGTAGAACGGAAATTTATACGTTGGCAGTCAGCGTGCGCGTACGCTGATAGGTGAGCTGGAGCAAGCGAGCATCTTCCCCAGCACGGTGGCGGTGGATGCCACGCTCGGCCACTACCGCCTCTTTGGTATCGCTCCACAGCGCCTGTTGCTCTTCGCTGAGCAGGATGCGTAGCGCTTCCAGGCGAAAGCGTGGCAGCATGCCAGCATGGTGGAACAGTAACGACAGCCAGGTATTATCGTAGCCCCAACTATCGCTATAAGCCTTACCTAGCTCCCGCAGTTCATCATTAAGCCACTGGGCAACTTGGCGCACCGGGTAGCCCTCTTTCATCAGCCGATCACGAGAAATACCGTGCAGTAGCTCAGCTTTTGGATCCCAATGGGTCCACTCATCTAATGGCTGAATAAGAAACGCGCAGCAGCTACCGTCAGCACGCGCAATGCCAACTTCAATCGGGTAGCTGCCGCGCCCGAATCCGGACGCTTCAATATCTAGCACTGTGGGTAGCGTCTCGGACACTGACTTCCTCTTTTACGTATCGCAACCTGACTGACGATTTAGGCGGCAGCCATCTCCACTGCTGGCTGTTGCTCTGCCATGCGCTGCCAGTAATCGGCCTGCTCGTGATCTACCGCCAAGCCTAACTCACCGATTCGGTAAGCACGCGCCAGGCGCTCAGCCGCTAAGTAGTGCCCTGCCTGTGCCGCACGGGCATACCAGGTGACCGCATAATCCTCACGACGGGGGTACTGTACACAGCCGTGCTCGTGAATTTGCGCAACCTGATACTGCGACTTTACATCGCCCGCCTGGGCGGCTTCTAGCACATAGCGCGCACCACGAGCTTTATCTTGTGGAGATAAACTGCGATGGAACAGCATATGCCCGTAAATAGACTGCGCATCTGGGTGCCCCGCTTCTGCACACCGTTTAAACAGTCGCATGGTAAGGCGCTGCGTGCGCGGTGAGCGCGGTAGTAACCAACGAGTATGGAACAACTGTTCGGCCAGTCGAAACTCTAACCGTGTAAACAATGATGATGCCTGCGGCATGGCAAACCACCCTGCCTATCTGTTGAGACCTTCGGCTAACCATCTCACCTTCCGCGACGGCTAACCATACGATAAACCGGCGCTTGGCCGGTCGATGGGCTGGCAAGCATACGCCTGCCTTCGTCGTGACTCAACCCTATTGATTTGCTGCTTTTGTAGACCCTCGCTAACATGCCTCCCACAGGCTGGTATCGGCGATATGGATCGCCACCTTTCCAGACACATTTTCGCCTTAGCGAGGAGACAATCATGCAAACGCGCCCACTGGGTAGAACCGGAATTGAGGTCAGCCGACTCTGTCTAGGCACCATGACCTTTGGTGAGCAAAACAGCGAAACTGAGGCTCATGAACAGCTCGACCGCGCGGTGGCGTTCGGTATTAACTTTATCGACACGGCGGAGATGTATCCAGTTCCCCCAAAAGCAGAGACACAAGGGTTAACAGAGACTTATATCGGTAGTTGGCTAAAAGCACGGGGCGCTCGCGACGATGTCATCATCGCTACCAAAGCGGCAGGCCCAGGTTTGGAGCATATCCGCGGCGGCCCCAAAATGAGCCGGGACCACCTTCATCAAGCCATTGATACCAGCCTTGAGCGTCTGCAAACGGATTACGTCGATCTGTATCAGTTGCACTGGCCTGATCGTAACACCAACTTTTTCGGCAAACTTGGCTACACCCACGCTGAGCAGGAAGACGCCACTCCGCTGGAAGAGACGCTCTCCGCACTTAAAGAGCTGGTCGATGCAGGAAAAATTCGCGCTGTAGGGCTCTCAAATGATACCCCTTGGGGCGTCATGCGGATGTTACAGCTCTCTGATCAACTAGGCCTGCCTCGTGTTGCCTCCATCCAAAACCCCTACAATCTGCTGAATCGTTCATTTGAAGTGGGCTTAGCAGAAGTTGCACATCGTGAAGATGTGGGCCTGCTGGCCTACTCACCGCTGGGGTTTGGCGTGCTATCAGGCAAGTACCTTAACGGCGCTCAACCGCCAAAGGGCCGCTTGACGCTCTATGAGCGCTTTAAGCGCTATACCTCGCCCGAGGCAGAGGCCGCTACGCAGGCTTACGTCAACCTAGCCAAAGAGCACGGGCTCGACCCAGCGCAGATGGCACTGGCGTTTATTAACTCGCGCAGCTTTCTTACCAGCAATATTATTGGTGCTACCACCATGGATCAGTTGGAAAGCAACTTGGCCAGCGAGAGCTTGAAGCTGGATGAGGAAGTGTTAACCGCCATCGACGACATCCATCGTCGCATGCCCAACCCTTGCCCTTAACGGCTCCTATCGTGCCGATAGCCTCGGCCACCGCCGAGGCTTGGTATAATCTTTCGACGTACTCTTTTTTCGTTACTCATTTCGAGTAACGACCCTCTTTTGCCACGGCACAAGGAGCACGCCATGCTGAGCGTTATTTCCCCCGCCAAAACGCTGGACTTTGAAACACCCTCCACCACTCAGAACGTCACCCAACCGGACTTCCTCGACTATAGCCAGCCATTGATCGACATCTTGCGCGACTACTCCCCACAGCAGCTAAGCGATCTCATGGGGATTAGCGATAAGCTGGCCGGGCTGAATGCGGCTCGCTTTGCTGATTGGCAGCCCCCCTTCTCTCTCGATAATGCGAAACCCGCCGTACAGGCTTTTCAGGGGGACGTGTACACCGGCCTTGAAGCCGACACCTTCAGCGAAGCGGATAACCAGTTCGCCCAGCAGCATTTACGTATTTTATCGGGCCTGTATGGCTTACTGAGGCCTCTGGATCTCATCCAGGCCTACCGGCTGGAGATGGGCACCAAAC
The DNA here is from genome assembly GCF_024158645.1 of Halomonas sp. 707B3. Lineage (NCBI taxonomy): Bacteria > Pseudomonadati > Pseudomonadota > Gammaproteobacteria > Oceanospirillales > Halomonadaceae > Halomonas > Halomonas sp. 707B3. The sequence goes on along the minus strand of NZ_JAMZBE010000006.1, from coordinate 2,598 downwards.
TGCCTAATGACGCAGGTAAGGACCTCTACGCTTATTGGAAGCCGACGCTCACGCGTGCACTGAACAGCGCCATCGCTGAGAGCGGCTCGAAAGTGCTGGTGAACTTAGCCTCCAACGAGTACTTCAAAGCCATAGATGTAAAAAAGCTGGATGCTCAAGTAATAACGCCAGTCTTTAAGGATGAAAAGAACGGTACCTTCAAAATCATCAGTTTCTACGCCAAAAAAGCCCGGGGATTGATGAGCGCTTGGATCATTCAGCAGCAGATCAATAGCCCGGAGGCGCTCCAGGGCTTCGACGTGGCAGGATACCGCTTTGATACAGCGGCTTCAGAAGGCAATACGCTAGTGTTCACTCGCCGTGAAACGGACCGTTAAGATCAATAGAACGTCACTGTTTGAGCTGCTCGCGGCTTCAGAAAGTGTCGATGGATCTCTTTGAAGGTGGCTGTGTCGCAACGGTAAAGCCACTCATAGGCCACCATATCGGCGGAGACCGCCGTCGCGCCATTCGCACAGGCACGCTCTCTTGCAAGGCGCGCCTCTTCTGGGCGGCGGCTGGCGGCCGCCTCACTGAGCCAGAACACTTTATATCCCGCTTCTAATAGACCAAGCGCGCTCTGCAGCACGCAAATGTGTGCTTCGGTTCCGCATATCACCACTTGTTTGCGGCCAAGGGCTGCCAGCGCCTGTGTAAACGCAGGCTCCTCGGTCACACTAAAGTGTAGCTTTTGCCACGTCTGGTGCGCCCCTAAACCACTCAATAGTCGGGCATCGGTTCCGCCCAGACGCTCGGGATACTGTTCGGTAAGCCATACTGGCACCTGCAAATAGTTGGCAATGCCTGCCAGCCACGCCGCCTCTTGGATAGCGTTGTCGCCCCCTTCTATCACTGGCAGCAATCCGGCCTGAAAATCAACCATGAGAAACACACTTTGGGTCTGATCTAAACGCACTTTTTGCTCCTACTTTTGTCTTTATAGTGAATTCCACCATAACCCACGCGGTGCGTTACACGGTAAACTGGCGATTGACTATTTTCTATGCGCTTCATTCAGAGGCGTTGGGCATTACCTGTATCCTTATTGGAGAATCAACATGTTAAGGCAATTCTTTGTCATGCTACTGGTGAGCGTCATGGGCTTTAGCGCCGCAATTGAGCACGCTGAAGCACGCCGTTTAGGCGGCGGCAGCAGTATGGGCAGCGTCTCGCGCTCCGCTGACCGCCCAGCCAGTACACCTGCACAGCAACAGGCGCAGGGCACTCAGCAACAGGGAGCAGGTGCTGCCACCGCTCGCCGTGGTGGTATGGGCGGTATGATGGGTGGGTTACTGGCAGGCGGCCTGCTAGCGGCGCTTTTCTTTGGAGGCGCGTTCGATGAACTGCGCATGATGGATCTCCTGCTGATGGCTGGCATCGCAGCGCTTGCCATCTTCGCTTTCCGCGCCTTTATGCGGCAGCGACGTCCTGCATCTGCCAACGCGGCTGGCTATCAGCGTGAACGCCAGGAGACTCAGCACGCACCTACCAGTAACTTCACAGCAGCGCCTGGCAGCCTTGCAAGCGGTTTGCAGAGCACGCCGGACTGGTTTGATAAAGAGCGTTTTCTCGGCGGTGCAAAAGAGCATTTTATGACGCTTCAGCGCGCTTGGGATAATAACGATTTCAGCCAAATTCAAGAGTACGTTACGCCAGAGCTTTACAACCTGCTGCGTCAAGAACGTGCCGAGCAGCCTGCCAATAACCGTACAGAGGTAGTGCGTCTGTTTGCGGAGCTTGGCGATATTAATGAGTACGACGGCCACGCCGAAGCTACCGTCATTTTCCACGGCATTTTGGAAGAGAATGGTGAGCAAACTGAGTTTAACGAAACGTGGCATTTGACCCGTGCCATGCGCGATCAAGCACCTTGGTATTTGCAGGGTATTGAGCAAAACCCAGGCGCATAAACCTAGCTACATAGGTTAATAAGCCCTAAAACACAAAACAGCCGCTTCTTAGCGGCTGTTTTTGTATCGATACTCTTTCAAGCTACTCGATAGCATCATGATAAGCGACAGGCTCGCTTAGTCCTCGGCGGACTCTTCAATATTCTCACCCATCTCTTCTAGGCTATCGCCAGCGTCTTCCATGCTCTCATCGATATTCTCACCAGCCTCTTCCGCTGGGCCTTGATTATCACAAGCAGCCAAACCGCCCATCATCATGGCCATTAGTAATGCGAGTGCAAGCTTCTTCATTAGTGGGGTACTCATATCGCCTCTCCTCCTGAGATGGTGCTTCAATAATAGGTACCCACTCATACTAGTTGCTCGCCACGCCTATCGCCACCACAGCCTAGTAACTCCTTGTTATTTAATTTCTTAAAACGGTCGTTTCAAGGAAGCTTTGTGCATATCGCTGTATACATTAGAGAAAGCAAAAAGCCCCGAGCAGGCGTTGCACGGGGCTTGGGGCATAGCGCGCTTATCGAGCGCGCAACAAAAAACCCAGCCGATGGGCTGGGTTCTTTGCGGTATAAGTGCCTGACGATGACCTACTCTCGCATGGGGAGACCCCACACTACCATCGGCGCTAAGCGGTTTCACTGCTGAGTTC